>CAKZLL010000410.1 GCA_937125475.1 uncultured Saprospiraceae bacterium
TACTCTTTTAAAATGTTCTGAGTTTGGTACTGAGATCATTGCTAACATGTAAGAAATACTTGAATATTTAAATATATTTTGGAAAAGGGATTTTAGGGCTTAATTGCTCTAAAATCCCTTTTTTATTAAAAAAAGCCTTCACATTCTCTTATTACAAATATCTAAATTATAGATGTAATTTTATTTTTGTAATTTCTCTGTCTTTCTTTCCCTATTTGCAATATCCCTGACGATTAGTCTCCTCTTTTTTATTTTAATTTTGATGCATATCAAAAAACAAAACAATCTAAGCAAAAAAGATGTTGTTTTCTACGTATATCAATCATCTATTTTTCAAATTAATATTTCTATTCTATTAGACTTATACGGCAGCTACTTAATTTGCTGCAATAAGCAAATTTTATTTTGTACTTCATTAAATCACTAGCTGCCATACAAGTCTATTATTTTTTATTGCCCTTTAATTTACATTTTTACCAAAAAAACTACTTAATTAAGTACAATAACAATGAATAAATTATAATAATTTACTCATTCAGTACTTCTCGTTCAATTTCATCTGGAAATCAAATAATGTCTTACAATATTAGGGAATTAGAGAAAATATATCATTAATTTCTATATCCCTCAATTAATCAAATTCAATGTTTATGAAGCAAAATTACTTTCTCTTGTTTTCGCTTTTATTACTAACTACCACAGCTTTTGGGCAATCCAATTATTGGTCAACTATCCAAGAAGGTAGTTTTCCAGAAAGCGGTGTTCGGCAAATCATACCACAGCAATACAAGGTATTTAAGTTGAATATAGTCCAATTGAAAAGCCAACTCCTTAATGCTCCTAAAGAGTATAATTCTACTGAAAGTACGTTAACTATTGATTTACCTATGCCTGATGGTACAATTGAGCAATTCGCAATTGTAGAATCTCCGATTATGGAAGCAGGTTTAGCAGAACAATTTCCTGAAATCAAAACTTATTTAGGACAAAGTATTACTAATCCTAGGACGACCATTCGATTTGATTGGACACATAAGGGCTTTCATGCAATGACAATTTCAGACAAAGGCTCTGTTTTTATTGATCCATATAGCTCAACCGATCAAGAACATTATATTGTTTATAACAAAAAAGATTTCGTTACAGATAAGACTTTCAATTGTCTGACGGATGCTGATGCCGATGATATTCACGATCATAATGATCATAATGAATTGACGCACCAAATAGAGTCTGGCGCTCAATTGAGAACCTATCGCTTGGCTTTGGCTTGTACAGGCGAATATGCTCAATTTCATGGCGGAACAGTTAGCGGTGTATTATCTGCAATGGTCACTTCCATGAATCGTGTCAACTTTATTTATGAAACAGAAGTCGCAGTTCGGATGATTATCATTGCTAATAATAGCTCATTGATTTTCTTAAATGCCAACTCTGATCCGTACACTAACAATAATGGATCTGCAATGTTGGGTGAAAATCAAGCTACAATTGATAACATTATTGGCTCTGCTAATTACGATATAGGTCATGTTTATAGTACTGGTGGTGGTGGAATTGCCTCTTTACGTTCGCCTTGTAATAGCAATAGAAAAGCACGAGGAGTAACTGGGCAAAGTTCTCCTGTTGGAGATCCTTTTGATGTCGATTATGTTGCTCACGAAATGGGGCATCAATATGGCGGAAATCACACTTATAATGGAACAACAGGCTCTTGTGGTTTCACGAATGGTACAACGAACTTTGAGCCAGGAAGTGCAACTACGATTATGGGATATGCAGGTATTTGTGGCGCTCAAAATATTCAACAAAATAGTGATGCTGTTTTTCATACTGCTAGTTTTGATGAAATTGTAGCATTTACTGTTAATGGTACTGGTAATGGCTGTGCCGTAGTGACTAATACAGGTAATACTAAACCCAATGTTTCAGTAGGAACAGGCGGCTATGCTATTCCTAAAAATACCCCTTTTGAATTAACAGGTACTGCAACTGATCCAAATGGAGATCCGTTAACTTATTCGTGGGAACAATTTGATATTGGCCCTGAAGGTCATCCAAATAGTCCAATAGGGAATGCGCCTCTTTTCCGCTCTTTTTCGCCTAAAAATACTCCGAGCCGTACTTTTCCACAAATATCAGATATTATTAATAACACACAAACAATGGGCGAAATCCTTCCAGATTATGGGAGATCGCTTCAATTTCGTTTGACTGCTAGAGATAATAAAACTGGTGGTGGTGGTGTAAGTTATACTGGTCATTCTTTTAATGTAGCTGATAATTCGGGACCATTTTTAGTAACTGAACCTAATACCAATGCCACAACATGGATAGAAGGCACACCAGGTACTATTACATGGGATGTAGCTAATACAAATGCTGCACCTGTAAATTGTCAGTTTGTCGATATTTTGTTATCAATAGATGGTGGTTTTACTTATCCGATTACATTGGCAACTAGTGTTCCTAATACAGGAAACGCTCAAATATTCGTACCACAAAACACCGCTACAACTCAAGCAAGAGTGCGCGTTCAGTGTGCAACTAATATCTTTTTTGATATTTCTAATCAAAATTTCACTATTACCGCACCTCCTGAACCTACTTATATACTTCTACCTATTGTTAATGAACAAACAGTTTGTGCTCCGAATGAAGCCAGTTTTTCTATTGATGTTTTGTCTTTATTAAATTATAGTGATGGTGTAGATATTACTTTTGAGGATGTTCCAACAGGATTAATCTTAACGACTAATAATAATCCAGTTATACCAGGTAATCAGTTAGAAATAAAAGCAACAAATACTTCTAGTTTAGCAACGAATACTTATCCAATTAAAGTAAAAGGTACTAGCACAGTTGGAGAAAAAACTATCACTATTTATTTAACGGTTTACAATGAAACACCTACAATGGTTGTTCCTATTTTGCCCGTAGATGGTGAAGTAAATGTAGCTCTTAGCCCTAAATTGACTTGGGGTGGGACAACAGCTGCGCATAGGTATGACCTTCAAGTTTCAACTGATCCTAATTTTAACAATTTGTTAGTCGATGAAACAGGTATTACGAATACTTTCTATATTCTTTCAAGTATTAATAGCTATTCAGTTTATTATTGGAGAGTAAAAGCATCTAATGATTGTACAACTGGAGTATTTTCCGAAACATTTACATTTAGAACAGCTACTTTAAACTGTCAAACTTATACAGGTAGTCAAACTAGACCGATTATTCCTTCTATTGCTTTGACAATTCCTTCTGCTTTGTCTATCACTAATGATGTTGAAATTGTTGACTTGAATGTTAAAAACCTAAGAGGTACTCATACTAATATCAGCGATCTAACCTTTACCTTAGAAAGTCCTGCGGGAACAAGGGTGGAATTATTTTCGAGGATCTGTAGCACTCAAGATAATTTTGATATTAACCTTGATGATGCTGCTGCAAATGCTAATTATCCTTGTCCTCCAACTAATGGAGGTACTTATCAACCTCAAGAGGCTTTAGGTAGTTTTAGTGGTGAAATGAGCGCTGGAACTTGGCGTATGTTAATACGGGATCATGAAGTAGGTAATGGCGGTCAATTTCTTAACTATGATTTAGAAATTTGTGAAGCTGCGACTAATGTTAACAAAGATCCTATTATTGTTAAGAATGAAATATTAGAAGCTTCTAAAGGTTCTATGCAAGTTATTCCTTCTGATTTATTATTGGCAACAGATGCAGATAATCCTGCTGCTGATTTAGTGTTTACAATTGTCAATGAAACAACAGAAGGTGAATTATTATTAAATGGAACGACTTTAACCATCGGAAGTACTTTTACACAAGTCGATATTGATAATGGGAATCTATCTTATAAGCACAATAATAATGAAGCAACAACAGATAAATTCCGTTTTCATGTAGAAGATGGTGTTGGTGGTTTTGCTGGTACGCCTGAATTTACTATTCAAATCAATCCTGATAGTAATCCATTTGATCTGGAAGATAATAAAGCTTGGATTTATCCAAATCCAACATCCGCTTTATTGAATATCTCTTTGAGATTGGCAGCCGATCAAGAAGTGACATTCAGAATATATGATGCGATTGGACAACAAATTATTGAAAGTAAAGAACAAGCACAGACTGGAACTAATCCTTTTACATTAGAAACCGCTGTTCTTGCTAATGGCGTTTATCTATTAGTAATAGAAGGTACTAGTTTCTCTTTAACAGAAAAATTAGTGATTGCTAAATAAATAATTTAGAATTAAATTGTATTTTACAAAGCATCGGACAATTTTTAATCATCCGATGCTTTTTTTATTAAAAATATGAAAATGCCCAGAATAGCCTGTTTAATAATACTCGTTTCTTTATTTTTATTTTCTAAAAATAGCTTTTGCCAAGAGACAACTCTAGGTATTGGTAGGCTTTTCCCTTATCCAATTGCCTTTAAAGCAAATGATTCTGAGTTGTCGAAACAAGAACAGGAGGATTTTGAGCCCGCTTTACAAATCATCCTCAAAGTTAAATCACTTCAAGAAGAAAAGTATATGATTACGTTGCAAGCTTGGGGATGTCAAGAAAAACTAACCAATATTCCATTATATTTGGATAGATGTAAGGCAATCATTCAATATATTAATAGCCGATCTGAGGAAATCACACCAATGATTATAATTAAACTAGAGTACCTTATTAGTGGTCCTAAGTGCGATGAGCCTTATGAGATTTTTGTTCATGGTGCTAGAATATGACCATTTAATTCCATCATTTTAAATATTAAAGAAATGAACAAAGCGTATATTTTAAAAACATTAAAGGATGTATTCAATGGGCAACCTTGGTACGGTTTAGCCATCACAGAACTCCTAAAAAGGGTAGATCCAACAACCATTAATCAGAAAACAGGCAAAGCTTCTTCTATTGCAGAAATACTAGAACATACTTTATCTTGGCATATTTTCACTATCGAAATGATGAAAGGAAATCTTGATTTTGATATAGAAATAAATTCCGAAACTGATTGGAAAAATAACACTTACAACCCAAAAGATTATCAAAATTTAGTTACAAAATTCAATCATACACAAACAGAATTACTTGCTCTAATCGAAGCCAAAACAGGCGAGAATTGGCTATTAGAACAAGTACCTAATCGAACATATGATTTTACGTTTTTACTCAATGGTACGATCCAACACGATATTTATCATATCGGACAAATCGTTTTATTAACTAAAATGTATGGCTAATTCTTCTTCTTTGCTTTTTTCTTTGGTCTCGTTACGCGTCGTCTGATTTTACCTCTAGGCGGCACGCCTTTTTGCAGATACATTTTTACTTTGAAATCCTCTTCAGAGGAAGAAATCACTAATGTTTTACTAGATAGTTTTTTAACTCGTAAAATCACCGTTTTCTTAAATGGCTTATTAATAGCCAAAGTAATTACTTTTTTCTTACGGTTATAAATCCATTTTCCAGACATATCAGTTCCTTGATATCGACGTTTAAAAGTCTTATCCTTATCAAAGGTGATATAATCTCGGTTATCACGTCTATCCCAATATCTTTTTTTATAAACTGTATTATAAATTTCCCATTGATATGGCACAAAAGATTTGTATAAACGCTTTTGGGATTGGGCATTTACATTTTTTGATGGCAATACAAAAGCCATTATTATAAAAAGGGCAAAAATTCTCATAGTTCTTCTTTTACAAATGCTTTTAAAGGCAAAGGATGCCAGAAGCGAGGTATCAGCAAAAATTATGATCTCTTACCTCACTTCTTTATTAGGATAATTGAATTTTTCTAAAATATTAGTGTGTTCTCTATTTTAAACGGATAAAAAATATTTTCGTTGCTACGGTTACTCGTTCAAAAGCTTTGTTCAATCATTTTTTAATGCATATTGATTATGAAACGTTCTTTTTTTGCCTGAATTGCCCCCTTTTTTACAAAAAATAACCCTTCCGAGCAAGGAGCTCAGAAGGGCAGTTGGCAGAGTAACACTCTGTAATTTTTTTTTGTCTAAGAATTACTTTACAAGTTCTTCTACTAGACCAGCAATATGTTCTAAACGAGAAGGATTTAAAGAATAATAGATGAATTTTCCTTCTCTGTCAGTTGTTACAATTTGAGCTTTACGTAAGATAGCTAAATGTTGAGAAGCTACCGATTGTTCGATGCGTAATTTGATATAAATATCTGTAACAGTCATTCTAGGGTCTTTTCCTAGTAATTCAATAATATCTTGACGTAGTTTGTGATTAACTGCGCGTAATACCATTACAGCTTTTCTCAATTCAGTATAATCTAATAATACATTATCACTATTTGTTGCTAATAAAACTTGTGCATCTCTTTGATTAGTCATGGTTCAGAATTTTTATTTTTTAAATTGATAGATATTTAAGTGTAATAACTGATCTATAATATATAAGACATAATTGTAAGGTATAAATCCTTTATAAATAGCCTGTAACAGATAGTTTTATTAATAAGTCGAGATAGATTTAAAAAAAGTTGCATACGTTGAAAAAAAATATCAAAATTTTTCTAATTTTTTTTCAAACTTATATGTAAATCGCTTAAATATCTACAATTATAAATTATGTTTGTTTATTATACATCCTACTTTTAGGTCTATATATATTCTCAATTTGGTATACAGCAAAATGCAAGCCATTGTATTTATTTTTTAAACATATGTACTAAAATTTGTGACAGGCTATTTATATGATTGTTTATCAAAAACAAACGTATTTATCTTTTTAGCATTTATTTTTGTATAATTTGTCTTTTTTCTAGTTTGACATTCATTTGACATAAAAATGGCACGACAAATTATTTGCCGTGCCATTTTTATTTTTTCCACTAAAATCTATTTAATTATTTCACTAATAATTTTTCTAAACCTGCTGTATATTTCACCTTCATTTTGCCGTTGTCATCATAAATAAAATAAACTAACATTTTTTTATTTTTTTCTGCCAACTCCCACGCTTTTTCTAATCCCATGATCATAAAAGACGTTGCATAAGCGTCTGCCGTCATGCAATCGTCCATAATCACAGAAGCACTCAATAGACTATTCATCTCTGAATATCCTGTCTTCGGATTGATCGAATGCGCATATTTTTTACCATTTACTTCATAGTAATTTCGATAATTACCAGATGTAGCAATTGCTTTATTCTCCAATTGAATAATTGCTTCAAAATCGGTACTCGGACTAGCATCTTCGCTCGGTGTATTAATACCTATCGACCAAATTTTATTATTGTTACTCACTCCTTTTGCGACGGTCTCTCCTCCTATTTCTACCAAATAATTTTGAACGCCTTTTTCTTCTAATAATTTAGCCACTTGATCCACACCATAACCTTTGGCAAGCGCACTAAAATCCAATTGCATTTCAGCATTTTCCTTTGCAACTGTAATACTTTCTTTATTAAGTGCTGTTGTTATTTTTTCAAGACCGACCAAGTTTTTCAATCGTTGAATTTCTTTAACATCTGCATTTTCAACTGCTCGTTTTTCCTTTCCAAACCCCCAATAACTAACCAAAGGCATAACCGTCGGATCGAAATATCCGTCTGTTGCTTGATGAACGCGTTTCGCTTTTTCAAAATTGGTAAAGAAATGTCGCACAACTGTTCCCATTTCAGTAAATTCCTTTTCTTTTGAGGCATTAAATTTTGAAATAAAAGCATTCGGATCATAAGTATTAACTTCTGAATTAATCTCTTTGAGCAATTGATCAATTAAATCTTGATAATTTCCCTCTGCGTTATAAATCACAGAATAAGTCGTTCCCATCGTTTCGCCTTTCAGCGTGATATAAGGTAATTTAGTTTCGCCTTTTTCGTCTCCACAAGCAGCAAAGACCAAAACTGAAACCAGAAGAAGTAATATCTTTTTCATAATATTATTGTATTGTTTTATTTTCGTGTTGAAGTGTAATAATACATTGAAGTAGTGCCGTTCTCCAATGTGGAATAGTTAAATTAAAGGTATTTTTTATTTTCGCTTTGTTTAATACGCTGAAATGTGGGCGTTTTGCGGGTGTTGGATAATCCTTGCTTTCTATGGGCAAAAGCACCATTGTCGTTTGAGTGATCTCATAAACAGCATGCGCGAAATCGTACCAACTCGTTACGCCTTCATTGCTATAATGAAAAATGCCGATTTGTGAGGCGTTTTTAGGCGAAGCATTAATTTGTTCAACTATTTTTAGCATTGCCAAGGCTAAATCGCGTGCATAAGTTGGCGTACCGATTTGATCAAAAACAACACTCAAGGTCGTTCGGCTTTCGCTCAATCGTAGCATTGTTTTCACAAAATTATGTCTAAAACTAGAATAAACCCACGATGTCCGAATAATCGTTGTAAGCGGATTGATTACTAAAGCTTTTTGACTGCCTTCGAGTTTTGTAGCAGCATAAACGCACTTAGGAGCGGTTTCATCCGTTTCAATGTAAGGACGGTTGATATTGGTATGATAAACATAATCCGTAGAAAGATGAACCAACCAAGTTTTATGTTTAGCGCAAGCTTTCGCCAAATTTTCAGTTCCGACTACGTTAACTTGAAAAGCTAATTCTTGATTACTTTCTGCTTTATCAACAGCCGTGTAAGCGGCGCAATTGAGACAATAATCAAATTGATGGGTTTCAAAAAGAGCAATAACAGCCGCTTCATTCGTAATATCTAAAGTAGAAGAATCGGTAAATACAATATCAAAATCAGTAAAATTAGTAGCTAAAAATTGTAATTCTTGCCCTACTTGACCATTCGCGCCTGTTACTAAAATTTTCATTAAAACGAGATATTTACGGGTAAATGATTACCCAAAAGTGGCAATTCTTGATCTCTTCCTGAGATTTGAACCTGATTTAAATCAATTTTCCAATCAATTCCTAATTTAGGATCATTAAACAAAACACCGCCTTCGTGTGCTTTAGAATAATAATTATCACACTTGTAAGCAAAAATAGCTTCTTCACTCAACACAGTAAAACCATGCGCAAATCCTCTTGGCACAAATAATTGCTTTTTATTCTCTGCTGAAAGCTCAATCGAAAAGGATTGCCCAAAAGTAGGTGAACCATCTCGCATATCAACCACAACATCCAACACAGCGCCTTTTAAAACACGAACCAATTTAGCTTGTCCGTTTGTTCCAGTTTGATAATGCAAACCACGCAAGACGTTTTTTGAAGACTTAGATTGATTATCTTGAACAAAAACACAATCAATTCCTGCTGCTGCGAAGGTTTTAAAATTGTAACTTTCGTAAAAATATCCTCGTTCATCGCCCCAAACTTGAGGCTCGAATATCTTTAAATCTCGAAATGGTGTATCAATAAATGGCATTTTAACTTGGGTTTTGATTCTTATGATTGTTATAATTGTTGTGATTGTGTCGCTTCGCTGATTGTATGATTGTTGCCCATACTAGCCGAAAATGAAATAACGACACAATCAGCGAAGCGACACAATCAGCGAAGCAACACAATCATACAATCACAACAATCTCATTTATTTTTTTCTAAAAAACAAACTAATTGGCACTCCTGTGAAGTTGAATGATCTGCGAAGTTGGTTTTCTAAATATAACTTGTAAGAATCGCGGATGTGTGTCGGATAATTACAGAATAAAGCAAATGCAGGATAATATGTCCTAACTTGCGTCATATATTTGATTGAAATTAATTTACCTCGATGTGAAGGCGGATTTAAACGATTAGTCGCTTCTTCTAACCATTCATTAAGGACAGAAGTAGAAATGGTTCTTTGTCTATTTTCATAAACTTCCAATCCTTTTTCTATCGCTTTAAAAATCCGTTGCTTTTCTAATGCCGATATAAAAAGAATATCCACATCATTAAAAGGTGCAATTCTTTCTCTAATATCATTTTCGAGATCACGTGCGGAATTGGTTTCTTTTTTAATTAAATCCCATTTATTAATTAATAAAACCAGTCCTTTATTTCGTTTTTGAGCAAGGCTAATGATTTTCATATCTTGCGCCTCAACGCCAGCCACTGCATCAATTACTAAAAGACAAACATCCGCTTCTTCCAAAGCTCGGATTGCACGCATGACCGAATAAAATTCAAGATCTTCGTGTACTTTGTCTTTCTTGCGCAATCCTGCGGTATCAATCAAGAAAAAGTCCTTATCATACTTAGTATATCGCGAGTGTGTAGAATCGCGAGTTGTTCCAGCTATTTCGGTAACGATATTTCTATCCTCTCCTAATAAAGCGTTAACCAAAGATGATTTTCCAGCATTTGGCTGACCAAGAACTGCGAATTTTGGTATTTTCTCCTCAATTTCAGGATCTTCTTCAATGACTTCACAAACAGCATCTAGGATTTCGCCTGTTCCGCTTCCTGTGATAGAAGACAAGAAAAAAGTCTCTTCAAAACCTAAACTCCAAAACTCATTGGCTGCTAATAATCGACTATGATTATCAACTTTATTAACCGCAAGAAAAACGTGTTTTTTAGTTCGGCGAAGCATACGTGTCACTTCTTCATCTAAATCGGTAATACCTGTTGTTACATCTACCATAAAAATAATGGCAGTTGCTTCGTCCATTGCAATTCTCACTTGCGAACGGATGGCTTTTTCAAAAATATCATTAGAATTTTTTACAAAACCACCTGTATCTACCACATTGAATGTTTTACCATTCCATTCTGTTGTCCCATATTGTCGGTCTCTTGTTACGCCACTCACATTATCTACAATGGATTTGCGTTCTCCAATCATTCTATTAAAAAATGTTGATTTTCCGACGTTGGGTCTCCCCACTATTGCTACTATATTTCCCATTAGTTGAATTACTAATTAAAAATTAACTATTCATTACACTCAAAAATCAACTGATTTCTAACTGATTAAAGTTGAATAGTAAAAAAATGCAGGCAGTAAAGAGAAAATACAATAGTTTTCAGGTAATTTCTAGTGAAAATGAATTTGCTCTGCTGCCTATTCTTTTACAAAAGTAAGAAGTTTGAATGGTTTTCCTTATAAAGAAAGTAGCTTCAACACTATTTTTGTAAAATAAGTGTCAAAGCTACTTTCTTTTTAGGGGTCAGGAGTGAGGTGTCAGGTGTCAGGAAACTACATTATCTGACACCTGACACCTCGCCCCTGACTCCTAACCTAATCTAAATCAAAGGTAATTCCCTGAGCTAGAGGTAAAGTTGTGCTATAATTAATCGTGTTAGTTTGGCGACGCATGTAAACTTTCCAAGCATCAGAACCAGACTCACGTCCTCCACCTGTTTCTTTTTCACCGCCAAAAGCACCACCGATTTCAGCGCCACTCGTTCCAATATTTACATTTGCAATACCACAATCCGAACCATGTGCAGACAAGAAAGCTTCTGCTTCGCGCAAATTATTGGTCATAATAGCAGAGGACAAACCTTGCGGCACATCATTTTGCTGAAAGACTGCATCATTGAAATCTTTATATTTTAATAAATATAAAATTGGTGCAAAAGTTTCGTGTTTTACAATCTCATAACTGTTATCCGCTTCGGCAATACAAGGCTTGACATAACAGCCACTTTCATAACCTGCTCCTTCTAAAACACCGCCTTCAACAACTACTTTACCGCCTTCCGCTTTTACACGTTCGATGGATTTCAAGTACATTTTGACTGCATCTTTATCAATCACAGGACCAACATGATTAGAAGAATCTAACGGATCTCCAATCTTCAATTGACCATAAGCACTGACCAATTTTTCTTTAACCGTTTCGTAAATATCTTCATGGATAATCAATCGACGAGTACTCGTACAACGCTGTCCTGCTGTACCAACTGCTCCGAAGACTGCTCCGATAACTGTTAATTTTAAATCAGCATCTGGTGTTACGATAATCGCGTTATTTCCACCCAATTCTAACAAATAACGACCTAAACGACCTGCTACAGTTGTTGCAACTTGCTTGCCCATGCGCGTACTTCCTGTTGCTGAAACCAAAGGAATACGACGATCATTTGTCATTAATTCACCGATTTCTCTACCACCATTGATGATACAAGAAATACCTTCTGGAAGATCATTCGCTTGAAGTACTTCCTGCAAAATGTTCTGACAAGCAATGCTGCAAAGCGGTGTTTTTTCGGAAGCTTTCCACACACAAACATCACCACAAACCATGGCAATCATCGCGTTCCATGACCAGACCGCCACAGGAAAATTAAACGCAGAAATAATTCCAACGATTCCAATTGGATGCCATTGCTCATACATTCTATGATTCGGACGTTCAGAATGCATTGTCAAACCGTATAACTGACGCGACAAACCAACTGAAAAATCACAAATGTCAATCATTTCTTGTACCTCACCTAAACCTTCTTGCAAAGATTTTCCCATTTCATAAGAAACCAATTGACCTAGAGGTTGTTTGTATTTTCTTAATGCTTGTCCATACTGACGAACGATTTCACCACGTTTTGGAGCAGGCATTTTTGCCCAAACTTTATAAGCTGCCTGTGCTTTTGTAATGACTGCTTCGTATTCTTCAGCAGTTGTTTCTGCTACTTTACCGATAAGCTTACCATCAACAGGCGAATAAGATTCTAATAAATTGGCATTAGCAATATCTCCAATCCACTCACAACCTGTACTTGTGCCTAGATTTTCCGCATTTAACCCTAATTCTTTTAGAAATTCCATGATTATTTAATTTGAATTTTGTCATTTGATTTTTTCAAGACAAAATGTTCTTTGACTTCTTATTTTTATAAAAAAAATAAATCCATCAATTGAATAGCTCTGATTGCGCTGCGAAAATACGCTTTATTAAAAAAATGCGCAAATATTAATGACAAAGTATCTATAATAAATCAAAATAGCTTTTATATTACTAATCTTTGTTTTTCTGTAATGAAATATTTTTTTCAAAAGCCGTATTACAAGCATCATCCCCAGCAAAAACAGCTCTAATCCAACCTTTCACAGGTTCAGTTATATTTTGAGGTGCAACGACAACCGCATTCCCTTCATTACGAATAATCTTTAAATTTGGCGAAACTTCCCATTTTTGCACCTTGATATTCACCCCATTATATTGATAACTATATTCATTTCCTTCATAAAGAACCTCCGAACCACTAATTTCATTTGGACATAAATTATATCGTCCTTTCTGTGGTTTTCTTTGATATACTCGGATATAATCAATCGCTAGTTCACTTGGAAAAACAGTCTCAGCATTCGGAGCTTTCGTGAACGGACAATCATCTGTTGCTACGGCAACTCCAGCCGTAACATTAAGCCATTTATTATCTTTTGGAAAAGCTTTTTCTCTTCGTTGTTTTTTTTTCTTTAATGGCTCATCACATTCCTCTAATTTTCTATAACGACCAACGGTTCTAACGACTTCCCCATCAATTAACCAGTTTATAAAATACTTGTCATACTCGACCGCAAAAACATGAAAATCCGCAGTGTAATCAACACCATTATATACGCCATGATTCATTTTTTTGACGGTTGTTTTCTTTCTCCACCATCTTTTTTTCAAGTTATAATAATTTCTATGTAACGTTTGATGGACTTTCGCTGGTTTGTCACCCGTAATTTCAAAAACATCAATTTCGGTCGGTCCTCCAAATGTCCAAAACGCAGACCAAAGCCCCATTCCTTTAGGTAATTTGCATCGAATTTCAAATTTAGAATAAGTGTCGAAATGAATTTTTGAGTAAATTACACCTGACGAATAATCTTTAGTAACGCCATACCAAGTTGCTTTTTCCTTTTTTTGAATAATTCTTAAAATGCCATTATCGACGACCACATTTTCATCTTTTACGACTTGTTGCGATGTTTTTTGGTTGTGTGTTCGGCAATAAAGGCATTTATCCCCCAATTTTCCATCGTAAGGAAAATAGGTTGCCCAAGTGTTTGTATCTAATGAAGTTCCATTAAATTCATCTTGATAAACCAATTTCCAATTGTCTGTATCACAAAGTGATTCACCGCTGTAGATTTCGTATTTTGGAATTTTTTGAGCAAATAGCATCGTTGTCAGAAAGAAAGATAAGGATAATAATGTAGCGTTTTTCATAACTAGTTATTGGATTTTCGTAGAATGAATAATCGTATTATCAAGGTCAAAATCATCCCGTTTCCATCAACAGCTATGATGTTTTTATAATCAAATTAGCGGCTTTGAGTTTTTTCTCACCGCCTTCTGATAAAGTGATGGCGATATCATTTTCTAATTTTAAAACCCTGCCTTCTAAGGTTTTTATTTTTTCGAGATTGACTAAATGAGATTGACCTAGTTTCATAAAATTATAATAAGTTCGCTGAATTTGGGTAGCAATTTTACCAATATTTGTCGTAATAATCATTTTTGGACGATTTGTAAAGTAAACATAGGTGTAACCGCCATCAGCTTTCAAGCAAATAATCTCTTCTTTTCCGAAAAACTGATAAATTCCATTCTCTACTTTCAAGCCAATCTTTCGGTTAGAGAACGCCAAATATTGGAGCGGCGTTATCGGATATTGAAATCCCTCAATCGCTTTATATATCGTATCAATAAAAGCTTTGGCATTGTTAAGGCGTTCGCGTTCCATAAAAAACTCCGTAGGTACACCCAGTTCATTGGCTTTTTTGAGGTACTTAATATTGTCATAATGATTGGTAAGAAAAACGATGGGCATCATTTTTTTACGCATGATTTTCTGTGCAATATTAAAACCGTTTCGCTTGTCTTCATCGAGTTCTACATCCAAAATACCTAAATCGAAACTATCACTTTCGAGTAATTCCAAGGCTTTAGTCGAATTTTCAGCTCGAATACAGTCAAATCCCTCTTTTGAGATGGTTCTCCGAATACGATTAAATTGTAACGTATCGTCTTCTAATACAAAAACTTTAAACATGATGAATGAATTATGAATTGCTGGTTATTAGTGATGAAAACTAATCAGCTTTTTATTTTTGAAATGGGTACATAAATCAACCATCTTGTACCTTTTTGATATCTAAAATCTCTTTTGATAATGCCGCCCAAATCTTTTTCAATGATTTCGTGAAGCGTTGTTAATCCAAAATTCCAAGGCGTATTTTTAGCAAAACCAGGCCCTTGATCTTCGATAACTATATTTAAAAAATCATTTTCAACATCTTCCGTTATACTAATATTGAGCCATCTATCGTCTGTTTTATAGCGTTGCCGCAAATATACTTTATAGGTATTGAGGCTCAATTCTACAATGATGCTAGCGATATTTCGAGCATGTTTGGTTCGCACTTTAAAATCATCACTAATATTAATTTGATAGGAATAATTTGTGTCTTTTATATCATACAATTCTTGAATATCATTTTCAAAATCTTGTAAAAATGCTTTTAAATTGGGATAATTATATTGACTATCTTCGTGCAATCTATTATGAATATGTCCAACAATTTTGAGTTTACTTTTGACTTCTTTGATCAAAAAAAGCTCGTTTTGAGGCGTTTCCCTTGAATTTTCAGCGGTATCTTCTTCGAGCATTTCCAGTTTTTCTTTTAGAAAATCAATATTTCCTCGAATAGTATGGTTCATTTCTCGCCTCAATCGCTCTTTTTCTTCGCCTGCTTTAACGAGTTTTTCCATGTTTTTCCTAACCGTTTCTTGAGATTTCACAAGTTCTTGACTAGTACTAATCAATTCAGCATTTTGTTTTTCACGGGCGCGTTTTTCCAAAAAACCACGATAACTATAGGCTAAGGCAGAAAATAGAATAGTTAGGAAAAAGATATAAGTTAATTTGATAAAGTACTTAATATAAATAAAATATGGGCTAATTTTTAGCTCCTCTCCTTCCCAGAAAAACTCGATAGGTTCAAGGCTTTGAGCAAACATCGTGAGGATCAAAGTCACATAAACAAGCCAAACCAAAGACGTAATCTTTCGATCTTCAAAAATGCCTTTAAAATAAAGGAATAGCAGAATTGAAGTGAAAAATGACATGATATAATCAGGCAAATCAACCAATTTAGGCGAAACAAAAGGCAATAAAAAAGTTGCTGCAATTACAATCAGGGAGACAAATGCAATATTTTTATACTTCGATTTTTCTCGAAAAATACGGATCAACCGATGATTATACCAATCAGGGATTTTATCAAAATTAAACGTACTAACACCCAAAATAAAAAACGCGCTATTGAGTGTCGAAATCACTTCAAAAATAAAAGTATAAACGGACTTAGAAATCAAATGATTATCTAAATCAAAGGTCAAGCGATAAAGATGTAAAGTATTACTCACTTCCCAACAAAGCATTGCAGCAGCAAGCCAGAGCATGCCTCGATCTGTACCTTGAAGATAATCCGAATTATATTTTTTTATGATGGCATTTCGTTCGACTTCTAAAGCATTGTGCTTCCAAATTAATAAAAACGCAATACCCGCGAAAGCCGTTAGACAAATGACGGAACTAGAATAAAAAGGCTGTAAAAGGGTCAAAACCTCGGATTGAGGATTAGATTGAAGGCGGGATTGATCTATGTTGTTTAATAATTCCTCATAGCCAATGCCAAGAATAAAAAACGCTATAATCACTCCTATTATAAATAAAAAGGACAAAGTATATTGAAACAATTTAATAATGGAAATGTCTCTCATTCGTTTTTTTTGACTGTTTTTTCAACAAAAAAGACTTTTGTTATACACATTTCAATTGAGGACGACATATAAATAAAATAAAGATTTTATATGCGTTGTCTTTAATTGAAACGTGTATTATTTGCTATTTTTCCCAAGATAATTGGTTTGAACCAAAAAAGAAAAAGCGTTTTATAAAAGCCTTATTTTTTACGATAAAGCCCTATTTCCACTATAAAGGTTGATGAGAGAAGGTAATATTCCAGGCTATTTTGGCAAGCTAATGATAAAAGAAGAACCTTTTCCTATTGTACTTTCAAGGGTAATTTCCCCTTTATGTCGAGCGACAATTTTTTTGCAAATCGCCAAACCAACACCTGATCCTTTATATTCGGTCGTGTTGTGCAGTCTTTTGAACATCCCAAAAATCCGATTGAAGTAAGTTTCTTCAATGCCTATACCGTTATCTTTGAATGTAAAACAATGCCATTTTTCATCATTAACATAAGAAATTTGGATTGTAGGCACTTCGCTTTGATTGTATTTTAATCCATTTTCAATGATATTTTGCATCAATAATTGTACTTGCGTTTTATATCCTTCAATTATGGGCAATGGATCATTTAGAATAATGGCATTTTTTTCTTCCAGAAATCGCCTTAGATTATTTTTAACTTTTAATAATGTATCCTCCAAATTAACAGGCTGTTTATCGTCGTCCGCACTTCCGATTTTTGAATATTCTAAAACATCTTCGATCAAATAAGCCATTTGATTGGCGCTCGTATTCACAAAATTAAGGTATTCTTTTACATCTGGATCTTCATAATTTTTAAGCTTTCGTTTAATTAAACCTATAAAACTACTAATATTCCGAAGCGGACTTTTCAAGTCGTGAGATGCCATTGAAGCATAAAAACTCAAATCTTCATTAGCTTGAGTTAAAGCTGTATTTTGTTCTTGAATTTCTCTTTGTTTTTCTTGCACATTATTCAACACCTCACCAATTCTTTTTTCATAAAGGTACCCTTCTTTTGCAAAACGGCTCACAATAATCGAAATACAGAGTAAAGATGCTATAAAAACAACCGAAGCATTCCACGAAGTGACATGATCTATAAGGATTGCTGGGTAATGTTGCATATAATAAAGACTAAAAAAAATAACTAATAATAATAACGCCAAAAATGAATATTTTATAATTAAGTTTCTTAAAAAATAAAGCGCCTGTTACTGCAAAAATCAAATAACAATAATCCGCACGTAATGCTTGACCATGTGTAATAATTATAACTGTCATAAGTAAAGGCATGATGGTATTAAAATACCATTTTCCTATTCCACTTTTATTAAAGTAAGAAAAAACAAGAGGTAAGCCTGTAAAAAATTGAACAATAAATGTAATAAGAACAGGGAAGAATTCTCCTTTAATCAAAAATTCAGGATAGACAAAGGATTGTAAAATAACTAGAGCAAATGTTAATTCATTGAGTAAGATGGTCGTTCGTTGATTGGTATGACTATCCGTTTTTTGAACCCCTAAATATTTAATTTTTTCGTAATATTTCTTCATTTAATTAATGTGATTATTTGTTTGAAAACTTCTTCTCTTTTGTAAGGTAAACACATCCCGAAGAATAAATGTTTATTTCTTGATTTATCAGTAGATATAACAAATAATACACCGAAATTATAATCCTATATAAAAAGCCATTAATATTTAATCTTTTCATTAATAATGGATAATGCCAAATCGGTCATTATCCATTTTTAATTTTTAATTAGATGACAGATTGTAAACGCTGATCTCGTTTAAATCTTGCAATAGCTAATTGAATTAATTCATCAGTCAATTCTTTTTGTGATTTCCCTGTTGCTTCCCAAAGTTGTGGATACATACTAATTGGCGTAAAACCAGGCATAGAATTGATTTCATTCACAAAAATTTCATTGTCCTTAGTTAAAAAACAATCAACTCGACCTAATCCTTCATGGCAAAGTGTTTGAAATGTTTTGACTGCTAAGGCTCTAATTTTATCAGAAAGTGCTTCATCAACTCGCGCAGGAATTCTACACGTTGCCCCATCTTCATCAATATATTTAGCATCGTAAGAATAAAAATCATGTTTTGGAATGATTTCCCCCAAAACCGAAGCTTGTGGATTTTCGTTTCCTAAAACAGCACATTCGACCTCACGCCCTTCCAAAAATGCTTCCACTAAAACTTTATTATCAAATTTAAATGCTGCATCTAATGCCGTATTATATTCTTCTTCATTCCGCACTTTTGAGACACCAACTGAAGACCCCGCATTTGCAGGTTTTACAAAAACAGGTAAACCAAGACGTTCAGATACTTCACTAAAAGGAAATTGATCTCTATTAAAATGCTTCACACAAACATAATCTCCAATCGGAATTCCATCTGCGATAAATAGTTTTTTCATGACATCTTTATCCATTCCGACGGCAGTTCCCAAAACATCTCCTCCGACATAAGGCACATTCAATAGCTTCAACAACCCCTGAATTGTTCCATCTTCGCCAAAAGGTCCATGTAACACGGGAAAAATGACATCAATACTGGTTTCATTCGCTGTATTAGCTAAACTGACTAATTTAGCAGAATCATCTTCATTTGGAATAATAAAAACTTCTTCGCCAAAATCGCTTTGGACTTCTTCGGTCATTTTTCCTTCTGCCTTTTGATCCAATAACACTTGATAATTATTATTCAGGTGCCAGCTCCCTTTCTTATCAATTCCGATTAATACCACATCGTATTTATCTTTATCTATTGCTCTAATTATATTCTTTGTAGAAGCAATTGAAACTTCGTGCTCCGTAGATTTACCACCGAAAAGCACGCCTACTTTTATTTTTTGACTCATTGTTGTGATTGTGTGATTGTGTGATTGTGTGATTGTGTGATTGTGTGATTGTGTGATTGTTAATACTTATTTGAAACCTTATAATTTGTTTCAAATAAATCCCCCAATCTTACAATCAGCGCAGCGACACAATCTTACAATCTTTTTAATTCTTAAACTAAATCAAATCCAATATCTGTTCTGTAATTTTTCCCATCAAAATCAATGATTGTTGCATTTTGATTAGAAATAGCCAATGCAGCCTCCATTGTGTCTCCCAAAGCGGTTAAAGCAATTACTCTACCCCCATTTGTGACGATTTTGTTATCTACTGCCTTAGTTCCAGCATGAAAAACAAGGGTATTTTTGACTTGATCTAAGTTACGAATTTCTTTGCCCTTTTCATACTTTTCAGGGTAACCACCCGATACTAAAAAGACCGCAGTTGCAGAGCGTTCGTCTATTTCGATCGTTTGATTACTCAATTCACCATTTGACATAGCCGTCATTAATTTGACCAAATCATTCTTTAATCTTGGAAAAACAACTTCCGTTTCTGGGTCGCCCATTCTACAATTATATTCAATCACAAAAGGCTCATTTTTCACTCTAATTATACCAAAAAACACAAAGCCTTTGTAAGTCATTCCACGCGCTTGAATACCTTTAATCGTCGGTTTAATGATGCGTTCTTCAACTTTTTTCATTAACTCAGCATCAACAAAAGGAACTGGAGAAACACAACCCATTCCGCCAGTATTCAAACCTGTATCACCTTCACCAATACGTTTATAATCTTTGGCGATTGGTAAGATTTTATAATCCTTACCATCAGTGAGCGTAAAGACAGAAAACTCAATTCCATCCAGAAACTCCTCAATCACTACTTTACTACTAGCAGCACCAAATTGTCCTTCTAGCATTTTTTTCAAAGCAACTTTTGCCTCTTCTCTATCATTAATAATCAAAACACCCTTTCCTGCTGCTAAACCATCTGCTTTTAGTACAATCGGGGGTGTTTGTGTATCAATATAATTCATACCAGCTTCCAATTCTGCTAAACTAAACTCTTGATAACCAGCAGTAGGAATGCCATATTCAGCCATAAATGCCTTCGAAAAAGCTTTACTTCCTTCTAAAATTGCCCCTGATTTTGCAGGTCCAATCACCATAACACCATTTAGTGCAGTATCATTTTCAATAAAATCATAAATACCTTGTACCAAAGGCGCTTCTGGTCCAACGACAACCATCTTAATATCTCGTTCGAGGATGATCGTTTTGACTGCCTCAAAATTGGCAATATCCAAAGGTAGATTTGTTCCATGCTGCGCAGTTCCTGCATTACCAGGAGCTATGAATAATTGAGTGCAAAGCGGAGATTGCGACATTTTCCAAGAAAAAGTATGTTCTCTTCCGCCACTACCAATTAACAAAATGTTCATTATCTATTTTTTTAAAGTTTTGATTGTTTATAATTTTAGCTGATTGTTGAATAATAATTTTTAACAATCGTATAAAATCATAAAGAACCGTTTTTTTATAACTATTTGACAAAAATACAGAAATCAATTTTGATATAATCAATGAATTTTGAAGATTTTGTATAGAGTTTAAATTGCAATGCTTAAATTCACACTTTTATCTTTAAATTTTCACCCTTTACCGTTTTACTGATGAATAAACTACAAGAATTTCTACAACAAATCATTCTTCGAGTTGGAGAATATGAATTAACCGTTCTTAATCTCGCTTTAATTGGAGCAATTATTATTGCCGTTTGGTTATTGAGGTGGGCTGTAAATCAAGGACTTCGTGGAGTTGATGAGAATTTTAAGATATCCAAAGAGAATAAAAGAACCATTCATCGCTTTTTTAATACATTAATTACCGTTTTTTCAGTATTAATGATTATTCGAGCTTTAGGGCTTCCACTTCCACAATTATTGAGTTTCGAAGTTTTTACAATTAATCGAGGGGAAGGGATCAAACCTTTTGCCTTTCATGTTAGTAATTTAGTCAATGTTCTTATTATTTATTTCTTCGTTCGAGTAATCATGTGGTTATTAGATCAATTGTTGAATAGCTATTACGAACGTGATAAAGTGGATGTTGGTGCTCAATACGCGATTAATCAAGTCTTGCGATATATAATTTATACCAGTGCAATTTTAGCTGCTATCCAAGCACTTGGTTTTAATTTGACTTTAATCTGGGGTGGTGCTGCTGCATTATTAGTTGGTTTTGGTTTAGGATTACAACAAACATTCAATGATCTAATTTCTGGATTATTATTACTTATTGAACGAACCGTTGAAGTAGGAGATACGTTAGATGTAGATGGAGAGATCGGAATTGTGGAAAGAATTGGTATTCGAGTATCTCATGTTCGCAATCGGGCGGATATTATTATATTGTTACCTAATTCAAAATTGGTTACTTCAAAAGTCATTAATTGGAGCAGCAAACGAGAAAATACACGTTTTGATGTGGCAGTAGGTACAGCTTATGGTTCGGATACGGCACTGATCAAAAAACTACTTTTGGAAATTGTCAATCATCATGAAAAAGTAGAAACTTATCCAACACCATTTGTCCTATTAGAAGATTTTGGTGCATCTTCACTTGATTTTAAAGTATTTTTCTGGTCAAAAGAATTAATGAAAGCAGAACATATCAAGAGTGATATTCGTTTTGAAATAGATCGAGTGTTTAGAGAACATAAAATAGAAGTGCCATTCCCTCAACGAGATGTTTGGATCAAAAAATAGCTTTATTGAAGCTATACGATAATCACAATAAGAATAGAACAATAGTATAAATTTCAAATTTAGAAAATGGGTTTTTTCGGACGATTTTTTAATAATAAGCCTGCAACTAATCAGCTCAATATTCCTTTTGGGCGATATAGTGATGCTTATAAAACAGACCTACAATATCAATTGTGGGACAATGCTGTTCAAGCTTATGATGAAGAAAATTATCTTAAAGCATTAGAGTTTTTTCTACATTACTTAAAGGATGAAAAAGGAAGTAATGTTAAAGAATGGATGGATGATGGTGTTTTAAAATTTGAAATTATTCAAGGATCTAAAAAAATTATTGGCTCAGCAGATAGTCAACATATTGAAGTAGAAGCAAAAGTCGCACATACTGAAGGCTTGAAGGTAGCATTTATGCGGCAATTGATGGAGCGCAATTATGCATTGAAATATAGCCGTTTTGCATTGGATGAAAATGACGACATTTCAATGCGTTTTGATACAGACTTAATCGACGCTTCGCCTTATAAATTATTTAATGCCCTCAAAGAAGTCGCGATTAACTCGGACAAACTAGATGATTTATTAATTGATGAATACGATGTTTTATCTCCTATTAATAACCAACATATTGGAGAAAGTACTGAAGCTGAACGCGAGACAAAATATCAATTCGTCCATCAATGGATCAGCAAAACACTTGAAATTACCAAATCGCTTAATAAACGCGAACTAGCCGCAGGAGTAGCTTATTTATTGCTGGATTTGACTTATAAGATGGATTATCTAATCAAACCAGAGGGTTTTTTAATGGAAACTTTGGAACGTATTCATCGTCGATATTTTGAGCGAGATGGTTTGTCTGTTGATGGAAAATGTCAAATGTTAGTCAAGGAATTTGAGAAGGTTTTAGCCCGTTCAAAGGAAGATTTACAAAAAGAAATGTATCATACCATAGCTACTTTTGGTATTACTGCTCCTGTCAATCACGACAAAGTTGTCAGTTTTATCGATGGAGAATTGTCTAATATGGACTGGTATATTCGAAATCATTATCCCAATATAGCCTTAGCAATTCCTGGATATATTGCAGGGTATTGCATGTTTGAATTTGCTGTACCTAAACCAGATCGGGAATTATTGCATTTATATTTTGAGATTGTTGAAGCGCCATATTTCACGTCTTTAGGCTATAAAAAACAGTTTTATAATTCTAATAATGGAAAATTTGACAAAGCAGCTATTCGTCAACGTATTCATCAAATTGTAAAATCTAATCAAGAAAAATATCCTTATTTGCAATCCAATACTTCGATATTAGATTTCAAAAACTTACAATCTTTTGCCTATTCTTACATGATGATGATTAGGGCTTTGGACTTGAGTGTAGATTAAATCATTCAATTCAAATATCTGGAAAAAGAAATTATTCTTTTTTTTCCACTAAAAACTGTTTAAAAGCGTTAGAGAAATATTAAATATGTGTCATAACTGTGCATTCCTCTTTTACTAACTTTTTGTTATGTAATCCTTTTTGTACGTTTGCATATAATTTGTAATATGAAGTGTTAGTTTTACAAATACTTCTATTTAAAGAATCTATATTTATTTTCAAACGAAGTGAAATATAAAATCAGGGTCTTTATTTTATATTTCACAAAAGTAACAAGGTCAATTAAAAAATAAATAATAATAAAGTTAAATGCTCAAACAATTATAATAAAACATTGATTTACAATTTTATACGATTTAATTTTTATTATTATATTAATTGCTATTACTTACTAAAATACATTAGTTTTGAAATTATCAAATGAATTAAAAGTTGCGTTATTAGCACTTTCTGCCATAGCATTATTAATCTGGGGTTTTTCCTTTTTAAGAGGACAAAAACTATTTTCTAGTGGTAAGATTGTCTATGCGGTATATGACAATGTAGATGGATTAACTAAATCTTCTACGGTTAATATTAGTGGATTGAAAGTTGGTTTAGTTACTAAAATACAATTAATGGATGATTTTTCTAGCCGTGTTGTTGTTACAATGGAGTTAGAAGAAGATGTAAAAGTACCAAGACATACTACAATAGCTCAATTAGAAGATTTGAGTGTTTTGGGTGGAAAAGCAGTTAATTTGACGTTTATTGGTAGGTGTGATGGAGATAATTGCTTGCAAGCTGGTGATACGTTAGTTGGCGCAAGTATAGGTTTAGTTGATAATTTAACCAAAGAATTTGATCCGTATATTGAGCGAGCTCAAGGCGTTTATCATATGATAGATTCTATGTTTAAAGAATTTTCATCGGGTAAGAAGGGCAATAGTTTAGGTTTAAATAAAACATTGAGCGATTTTCAAGCCGTTTTAGCTAACCTTAAAAATACGACTTACAGTCTTAATGGAATGATTAAAAATTCCTCTTCTGATGTAGAAACGACACTCGCTAGTCTGAGCGCGATTGCAGCTAATTTAAAAAATAGAGAGGCTGAAATTAATCAAGTGATTGGTAATGTTGGGAAATTTTCTGATCGTTTAGAAGGTATTCAATTGGAAGAAACAGTTGATAGTACACAAATGACTTTCGCAAAAGTTAACGAAACTTTAAGGACTTTAGATGGGGCAATTGTGAATATTCAAACGTTAATCAATAGTATTAATAATGGAGACGGTACTTTATCTAAACTAATCAAGGACGATGAATTGTATAAAGAAGTCAATGAGGCGATTAATAGCGTTCATTTATTAACTGATGATATTCGTTTAAATCCTAAGCGTTATATCAATCTAAGACGTAAAAATAAGCCTTATGAAAAATTGCCAGATCCAGAAGATAACAATGAAAAATAAAATACGATATTAAATAATAATTCAACATTGTGAAAGTCGGATGCTTTGAAAGACATCCGACTTTTTATATAAAACAAAAAAATAGCTATACTATGCGATTACGAGCAGAGAATTTAGTCAAAATATACGGTCGTAGACGTGTCGTTAAAAGTGTATCAATTGAGGTCAATAAAGGGGAAATTGTTGGTTTGTTGGGTCCAAATGGAGCAGGAAAAACCACTACTTTTTATATGACTGTTGGTTTCATTAAGCCAAATGAGGGCAAAGTTTTCCTTGAAGATGAAGATATTACCAAACTTGCCATGTATAAACGTGCTCAAAAAGGTATTGGTTATTTGCCACAAGAAGCGTCAGTTTTTAGAAAATTATCCGTAGAAAAGAATATTCAAGCCGTTTTAGAAATGACTAAGTTATCTAAAAAAGAGCAAAAGGATAAACTTGAAGAATTGATTCAAGAATTTGGATTAGAGAAGGTTCGTAATAGTCGTGGAGATACTTTATCAGGCGGAGAACGTCGAAGAACGGAGATTGCACGTGCTTTAGCTACTTCTCCTAGTTTTGTTCTATTAGATGAACCTTTTGCAGGAATTGATCCGATTGCAGTACAAGATATCCAGTATATTGTAGCAAAACTCAAACGCAAAAATATTGGTGTTTTAATCACCGATCACGATGTACAAGCCACACTTTCTATCACAGATCGAGCTTATTTAATGTATGAAGGACAAATTTTAGAAGCTGGTACACCAGAGGAGTTGGCTTCTAATGAAAAAGTGAAAGAATTATATTTAGGACGAGATTTTGAATTAAAACGCACTCAAATTGATTTAGATTAAAGTCTATTAAATAGAGATCTTCTTACATATTGTCTAATAAATTACATTTAATTTTTTGAAACCTTCCTAGTGACGATGCCGTTTTAGAGCCGTCATAAACCTGTCTTTTAGAAAATAAACATTTTAAATAGGACAAAAGAGCTATTTTTAGTTTTATTTGAATGCCTTATTTTTGATTAGAATTTATTTTAATTATTAAACTTAGGGACAAGGAAATAAATAACCTACCCAAGATTGTGTAATGAATTTTATTTTTTACAAGGCGCTTTTTATGCCGCATAGCGAGCTATGCAAGAAAAAGGCAACGCAGTAAAA
>CAKZLL010000411.1 GCA_937125475.1 uncultured Saprospiraceae bacterium
TTAGCTAAAAGGTAATAGGTTTTTCCCTTTATTTTGATAGATGCAATGTCTTTTATTTGCCCTTTGACTTGTACGTTTCCTAAATTAGAAGCGGTCATTTTACCATATTTTCCAATGGATAATATACTTCCATAATTCGCATCATAACGCCCCATTTCAATATTACAATCATAATAATTCCCGCCTAAAAGCACTTTCCCATCATGAATAAAAGCAGTTTGCAGCGTTGACCATTGCAATTTATCAGGTAATTCATGGGCTTCAAAAGTCCAATTTCCTGTATTTTCAAAATACATACTTTTGAAATGATTGACTTCATACTTCATTGATTTTTTGATGCTTTTACTACCAAAAATTTGTGGAATGGTCGCTTTTGCTAGGTCTTTTGAATAGATGAATTTCTTCTTTAACGCAGGTAATTGTTTGGTTAATTCTGCATAATTGGCGAAAGGAATTTCTCGATCATCTAAATAATAAGTCAAAATAGATTCGACTTGTTTATTTTTATCAAAATCATTGACATAAAGCTTTACAGGTTGTTCAGTAGTTGGTTTAAATTTAGAGTTTGTACCTAAATTACCAGCCAAAATATCAATATCACCATCGCCATCAAAATCATAAGGAAAGGCAAAATTCCACCAACCTTTTAAGTCATTGAATGGCACTTTTTCTAAATGCCCTTTATTATTTTTGAAAATTTGAAGCGCGTCCCATTCCGTTGCTACAATCAAATCCATATCGCCATCACTATCCAAATCTGCCCAATTGCCACCTTTAACCAAACCGACCTTTTGAAGTGCTGGCGCAAGCTGTTTTGTCGCATTTTCAAATTGTCCATTGCCTTTATTGATAAATAAATAGGAATCTGGAACATAGCCATATTTCCATTGAACAACCCGACCGCCAATAAAGAAATCAGTTAAGCCATCGCCATTTACATCAGCAGGCAAAATACAGGAAGCAGTCAAATGAACATCTGGAAAAATGTATTTTCCAAAATTGCCATTCCCATTATTGATATAAATATATTGCTGTAATTGCTCGCTTTTGCCCCTGTATTCATTTCCACCCGTCGCGATTGCCAAATCCAAATCACCATCATTATCAAAATCGACCCAAACTGCATCGGTTTCTTCTTTCAAACTATCATTTCGGATAATATCTGGCGTGTTTTCTTGAAATCGCCCATTCGGTTGTTGTAAAAACAAAGCAGCTCTTCGACGTTTAGCATTACCAATAAAAAAGTCATCTAAACCATCGCCATTTGCATCACCGACCGCTAATGCTGGCCCTTCACGCGAAGCCGCATGAGGAATTAATTGCTCTCGATCAAATTCTAAAAATGGATTTTCGTCATGTAAAAAATCAATGCCTAATTCTGCTGTTGCGTCTTCAAAAGTAGCAATCGGAGCGGGTTGTTTTTGAAGTGTTTTAAAATCAAATTTTGGTAAATTAGGCTTCCAAGTAATTTTCATTTTTTGATCATATTCGATATTCGTTAATTTTTGATAGGAACGATCCGACCAAATCACTAAAACCGAATCAATAGGACTAGTTCCTAAACCAATATTTAATCCGAATTGCACGCTTGATTGAAAACCACGAGTTGGAAAATGCTCATAAACCATTCGTTCATTTCTTTTGAAAACGATGGCTCTCGCTCCAATAGCATTAATATTTTTAGGCGAGCCTTTAAAGTCTAGGTGCAAATAATGTTTTTTAGCTAATTTTACATTTTCTGCTTCATTCTTTTCCTGCCTTTCGATGGTCAAATTTTTATAAACAAAAGGCTCATCCTCAATATTATTAACCACAATATCCAAATCGCCATCATTATCCAAATCGGCATAAACTGCACCATTAGAAAAAGTAGGTAAATCGCCTTGAATGTTATTTTTTAGATCTTCAAAACCTAGTTTGCCATTATTTCTATAAAACTTATTCTTTAGTTTTATACGTGGCATTGTTTCGATGATTTTTAAGTTTTTATCAATATCTAAATGATTGGTTTCCCACATAACATCAGGGTCGGATGTTCTGAAATTAATGAAATCAATGTCATTCATTCGACGCGGAATCCCATTGCTAATAAAAATATCTTTCAATCCATCATGGTCAAAATCCAAGAGTAGCGAAGACCAAGACCAGTCCGTAGCATTAACGCCAGAGAACATGCCGATTTCGCTAAAAGTGCCGTTTCCGTTGTTGTATTGCAGATTATTGCGGGCATATTGATGATGATAACCATAGCCGAGTTTAAATTTAAAGATCTTAAAATCGTCCTCGCCTAATGATTGTTTTAATATTTGAGGATCGGAGGGCATCATGTCTAGAGAAAAAATTTCACTCCAGCCGTCATTATTTAAATCTGCCATATCTACGCCCATTGAAAAGCGGCTAGTATGCATCATGGCTTCTTTCCGAACATCTTTAAATGTCCCATCTCCTTGATTAATATACAAATAATCATCCTCGTGAAAATCATTTCCAACATAAATATCTGGATAACCATCTTGGTTAATATCGCCAGTTACTACGCCTAAACCATAGCCAATAACTAGGCTTTTAATACCAGCTTCAAGCGTTATATCGACAAATTTGCCATCATCGTTGCGCATTAATTTATCTCCAGAAATAGAATCTTGCGTGCCTTCAAATTCATTTTTTTGACCAAAAGTTCCGTTATTATGAAGCGAATGATTGATCTGAAACATATCTAAATCACCATCCAAATCATAATCAAAAAATGTAGCTTGTGTACCAAAAACTATGAAATCTAGCCCATAATCAGCGGCTTTATCTTCATAAATAGGAATGCCATTTTCGATTTTCTGGCAAACATACAATTGATTTTTGCCTTTCAAATGCTTAAAGTCTCCCACTTGTGAGACATACAAATCGAGCATTCCATCATTATTAATATCCACAACTGTAACGCCCGTAGTCCAGCCTTCTTGACCTTCCATTTTTGCGGTTTTCGTTACATCTTTAAATTTAATATCGCCTTCATTGAGGAACATTTTATTTTCTCCCATATTGCTCGTGAAAAATAAATCCTCTAATCCATCATTATTAAAATCCCCAGAAGCCACACCTCCACCATTAAAGAAATACATGTATTTCATGGCATTAAAATCGACTGTTCCTTTAGCAGTATTATCAAAATCAAGCCCTGTTTTTCTTTTTTTGAGTAGCTGAAATTGAGGATCTTTGACTGTATTATTTTGGCAACCTCCGATTATAAAAAGTATTAATATATATATAATTTTAATTCTCATTGCTTATTTTTTCTCGTCTTTTGCTAATAAAGTTTCTAAAAGAATAATGCCCATTCCGACCATAATCGACACATCTGCCATATTAAAAATACCTGTTTTGGCAATGCCAATGTCGATGAGCATAAAATCAGTAACCGAACCATAAAGTATTCGATCATAGAGGTTGCCCAATCCACCACCAACGATAAAACTTAACCCAATAATCATATTTCGGCTAAATTTATTAGTGAATAATAACAACCCTAATAGACCAAATAATACGACAATAGGCATGCCCCAAAAGACGATTTTTTTAATTGTAGGATTCCAGTTTTGCCCCATAGAGAGGAATGCGCCTGTATTTTCTGTTTTTACTAAAATAAGATAACCACTTAATAATTCAGTGCGCTCACCTTGTGTAATTTGTTCTCTAGCCATTGATTTTGAGACTTGATCGCAGCCAATATTCAAAATTACTAGAACTAAGACGACTATAAATTTCATATTCTTTTTCATGATTAATGTATTATTGGGGTGTATAACAAATTGTCGCTCGAATAAAAAATAGTTTTTTATTTAAACTTTTAACCTCCCTTAATCCTTCCAAAGGAGGGAAAATATAGCGTGGCTTCCCTCCTTTGGAGGGATTGAGGGAGGTTAAATAGTATAAGCGACAATTTGTTATGCACCCTATTATTGGTTCTTTATTTCTGGATTTCAAAAAGCTGTGGTAGTTCATTATTCAAAACCGCCAAGACGTGATTTCGATCTTTAATCTTAATACCACGAATATTTTTCACATTGCCTTTTAGGTACAAACCTGCGGCTTTATTGGTTATTCTTTCATATTTTCCATTGCCTGCATTTAATAAAATATGCCCAAAACTCGCGTCTAGTTTAGAAAATTGAGGAAGAAAACCATTATCATTTCCACCTAGAATCAAGTCGTTTCTACCATCAGCATTCAAATCCGTACAGTAAATATCACAAACACAGGAAAATTGTACCTCATTTGGTAATTCTTGCATCGTGAATTGCCCGTTTCCTTCGTTGATTGCAACAGCGGATTTGAAATAATTACCTTCACGCAACAGCGCTTTTTTCATCATATCTTTTGGAAAAAGATCATGGATAGATTTTTTCGCATATTCATGGTGCAATAGGTTTTCCTTCTTTAAACTGACGATTTGCGCAGTCAATTCATTCTTTAAAACAACAGGCATATCTTTGCCATTGACGGATCTTGTAATGATTTTTTCATAAGTTTGATTGCCATCAAAATCCCAAATCCAGAGTTTTGCAGGGGCTTCTTTTGTGCCTGAAAAATAGAAATTTTCGCCTCGATTTCCCATAATCAAATCTTGATCACCATCGCCATCTACATCGTCCGAAGCGATTGAATACCACCAACCCGAATAATCAGAAAGATTAGATTTAAGGCTTTCAAATTGTTTTGTTTCTTTTTTATAGGTAAATATTTTTGGAGACATCCATTCACCGACAATGATTAATTCTTCGACTTTATCGCCTGTAATATCCATCCAAATCGCGTCGGTAATCATCCCAATTGTTCTAAATTTTTTGGCGATACCATCCGAAACATTCTTAAATAAACCCGTTCCATCATTTTCTAAAATATAACTTCTTGGTGGTACACCGTAATTGTTTGGCATACTTCGATTACCGACAAAAAGATCTAAATCTCCATCTTTATCATAATCCAGAGGCAAAACCACGCCTGTATTAAAGCCAGTCGGAGGCAGTGCAGAAACATGTAATTTAAACTGCCCTTTGCCATCGTTTACATACAATCGGTTCAATAAACCTCTGTTATTGACTTGGACATGATTACCACCAGAACCAACAAAAAGATCTAAATCTCCATCATTATCCGCATCAAAAAGCGAAGAAGTTACATCTTCAAAGAGTGCATCTTTATCTAAAAGCTCATTTTTGATTGGTTGAAAACCATTGTTTGTTTGCGAGTAAATTTTTCCTGCTTGCCCGACTGCTCCACCAATAAAAACGTCCTCTTTTCCATCTCCATTCACATCGCCAACCGATAAACAAGGCCCTTCGCGCGAGACCATTCTCATCGTCAAACCTTCATAAAAGAAATCGACATAATCATCTTCTTTATGTGCTTCAAAAGCTGTATTGACCGATTTTACAATGGGTTGAGCTGCTTTTTTTTCTGTTTTGGGAATGGTTGTTCGAGTTGCTGTTTTATAATCTATGGTTAGGATTTGGTCAATTTGGGGATTTTCTAAAACGGTATAAGATTGATCAAACCAGATGATTTCGACCTTATCGACTTTCGTTGCATCGCCTAATCCAAAGACCATTTTGTAATCCACTGACGATTGAAAACCACGGGAAGGAATCATTTGAAAATTCAATAATTCATCGCCTTTATGGATAATGGCTTTAGAGCCAATGGCAAAGGTGTTTTTATCATCCCCTTTGAGATTGATCGTTAGATAATGATGCTCGAAAACCTCATTGGTTTTATTTTCAAAAACAAAACTTTCTTGATTTACATTATTGACAATCAAATCCAAATCACCATCATTATCAAGGTCGCCATAAGCCGCGCCATTAGAAAAAGACGGTTCGCCCAAACCCCAATTTTTGGCTTGATCGTCGAACTTTAGATTTTTATTATTTCTATAAAACTTATTTGGAATAGGGTTAGAAGGCATTTTACTAATAATGTCCTTCATCTGTGCTTTAGTGCCTTGTGAAACCATTCTTTGCTTTTCCTTATTGGCAAAAAAGTTGATAAAATCTTGGTCAATCACATCTTGATAAATTCCATTACAAACATAAATATCTCGATAACCATCATTATCTGCATCCATCATTAACGCGCCCCAACTCCAATCAGAAGCCGCAACACCACTAAAAAAGGCAATCTCACTAAACGTCTCATCTTGATTATTAAGTTGCAAAGTATTGTGCATATATTGATGACTAAAACCCTCTTTTACTTTGATCGCATAATTGGTATATCCATCAAAACTAGTATTGGTTTTCAGTTTGTATTCATCGTCGGGTAGCATTTCTGTTGTAAAAACTTCGGGATAACCATCATTATTGATATCAGCCATATCCGCGCCCATTGAAGAAAGGCTTAAATGCTGCATCCAAGATTCGATATCTTCTTTGAATGTCCCGTCTTTTTGATTAATATATAAATAATCGCGCTCAAAAAAGTCATTAGAAACATACATATCAGGGTAATTATCCCCATTAATATCGCCAACAGTAATACCCAAACCAAAACCAACTAAGCTACCAAAAACACCAGCTTCCTTAGAAACATCAGTAAATTTTCCACCATCATTACGCATTAATTTATCTCCACCACCTTTGAGCATATCTCGTAAATCCCAGTCTTTATCATAGAGATTTCGCTTGTTTTGATATAAAATTTGACTGGGTTGAATGAAGCTATTATTTAGAATATAAACATCTAAATCGCCATCCAAATCATAATCAAAAAAGGCTGCGTGCGTGGTATAACCATTTTCATTAAGGTTGTATTCGGCTGCTTTTTCTGTAAAAGTTAGATCGCCATTATTGATATATAGTTCATTTTCTAGCTCATTTCGGTTAATATATCCTTCATTTCCAAACTGAAAACCTGCCGCACAAACATAAATATCAAGCAAGCCATCGTTATTGATATCAACCATAACTACACCCGTGCTCCAACTGCGTTTTCCTCCTATGCCTGCTTTTTCGGTGATGTCTTCGAATTTAAAATTGCCAGTATTGCGATAAAGCTTGTTTTCGCCAGCATTACTAGTCATAAAAACATCGGACAAACCATCATTGTCAATATCGCCAATTGCCACACCACCGCCATTATAGAAATTGCGATAACTGAAAATATTCATCTTCTCAGTGTTTTCGATGGTATTAACAAAATCAATTCCTGATTGGCTAGAAGGGACTTTATTAAAAATCTTAGGTACTTTTTTATTAGACAAACTAGCGGTATTATTACCCGTTTTTTGACAAGCGGATATTGCAATAACTAGCATGAGCATTATTAAATTTCTCATGTTTTATATATTATTTTTTCTTTTTATATTGGAAAAGTTACATAGAATAAGGCTCTAAAAATCAAATATGAACATTAGATTTGTATGGCGGCTACTTAATTTTCTGCCGTTTTGCTAAATCACTAGCTGCCGTACAAGTCTATTGATTTTAGACCATTCTATGTTTATTGAAAATATTATTTTGGTGAAAACTAAGTGTTATTTAAACGAATAAAGGGATAGGAGGAAGCACTTCTTTTTGAAAAAGTGTGTGCAGTTTTTGGGTAGAAAAATGATTGTGTTGTATTTCTGCCAAGATTGTAGGAAAAACAGTTATTTCGTTTTGATGAAATAATTGTTGGAATGACTTATTGAGTAATATTATTGGAATATCACTAGTCGAATTTTGTGGATTATTAATTATAATTTCTTGTTGTTGAGTTGGAGTATTAGTTTGAATGGTATAATGAACTGGTTGATTATCAATTGTTTTAGAAAAAATAAAAGTACCACTATAACCGATTTTTTCTGTATTAATTTCAGAAACATCAATGATTTGGATTTCAGTCTTGATACCTGTTTCTAGTTCTAATGATGAAGCAATACATTGTTCTGTATTGTTCATAATGTTGGTTGATTCTATTAAAGTTGTGATTTTGAAGCATACATGAACACCTATCCATTGAAAGGATATGAGGAGTAATAATGTCCATGCTAGAATCGGTTTCATATTTTAAGATGATGATTTTTATAAAAAAAAGATAGGTTATCCAAAAAAGGACAACCTATCTTTTTATGAATTAGGATAGATCCTAGTATCCAGGGTTCTGTGTCAAGTTAGGGTTCACTGCCAAAGCTGCGCTTGGAATAGGGAACAATAATCTTGTTGCATCAGAAGCTGGTTTTTCGTTCCAAGCGTTTAAGAATTTACCGAAACGGATCAAGTCAGTACGTCTGTGACCTTCCCAGTATAATTCAAACCCTCTTTCGTCGATCATACCATCCGCATCAATTGACATCAATTGAGGTGCATTACGAGCTGTTCTGATTTCATTAACGATAGTTAAAGCAGTAGCATTATCACCATTTCTCATAGCAGCTTCCGCTTTCATTAATAAAACATCCGCATAACGATAGAAAACATAATCATTATCTACATTATCACCACTAGCATAATCAATTGGGTATTTCATAACACGAATACCAGTAACCTCAAGGTTATTACCTTCTTCTTTGATACTTACAGCTTTAGTAAATGCCAAAGGATTACCTTTACGATCCATTAAATCATTACCATCTTGATCTTTTTGTTGACCTAATAAGAAACCAACTTTGATACCAGAAACTTCTGTCATATTAGGATAATCTGTACCACCGATACGAGGATCGTTAGCATCAAACTTGTCGTAAAAGTCAGCAATAGTAGTAAAACCATTCCAACCAGAAGGATTTTGGTTGTAGTGTAAACCACAGAACCAACGAGAGCGAACAGGTCCAGAACTTTCACCGCCTCTATTCTCACCAGTGAAAATATTTTCAGTTGAAATTTGATCATTATTAGGAGCGAAGTTCTCGAAATAACCACCAGTTAAATTATAAGTACCGCTAGCAATGATTTCATCAGCTAAGTCAATGACTTTAGTCATGTCACCAGCATCAAAAGTAGGATTAGATTTATTAGCGAAAGCACCTTTATTCAAGTAAGCTTTCATTAATAAAGTTCTAGCTGCATCTTTATTAGCCACATGAGGAGTTGTTCCTCTTTCTGGCAAATCACCCATAATTTCATTCATTTCAGAAATGATGAAATCAACAGCATCAGCACCAGATAATACTTTAGGAGCTTCTAATAAGTTATCTCCTGGATTACGGAAAGGAACTTGTCCCCAACCATCAACGATAGAAAGCATAACAAAAGCTCTCAAAAACCTTGCTTCTGCTCCTTGTGCGGCAGAAGGTTGGAAAGTAAGAATATTAGTTGTACTAAATACAACTTGTAATAATTCATTGAAAGTGTCTCCTAAGAAACCATGATCTGCATCCCAAGTATGGTTATGCAAAGAACGCCAGATACCGTTATCATCCCAGTCTGGTCCACGAGTTGGGCCCATTACTTCATCAGAAGTATGCTCTTGAGCTGCCCAATAACGAGATTGATCTTGATAAGGAAGGCGAAGACCTTCGTAAGAAGCTTGAAGTAATGCGCTAACATCAGCGTTATCAATTAAGATTTTCGTAGCTACATCCTCTGTTAAATCCTCATTCAGTTCTTCTGTAAGATCTGTACAGCCTACTGAGAAAGTAACTAAGCCTATTAATAATAAATTTTTAAATTTCATCTTTAAAATGTTTTCGTCTTAGAAAAATGATTGTTTATTTAGAAACAAAAGTATTTCTAATTTTGATTTTAGGTAGAATAAAAAATGTTCTACCTAAAAATCAAGCATTTTTTTTAATTAGAAAGAAAACCCAATACCGAACAAGATTGTTCTAGCAGATGGATAAGGAGTATATTCAATACCAAAAGAAGGTACACCGTCAATATCATTAACAGTATTTACCTCTGGATCAAATCCAGAATAGTTAGTGAAAACTAATAAGTTTTGACCAGTTAAAGAAACTCTAACACCTTTAATTCCTTCGACATCGCCAATTGTATAACCGATAGTTGCGTTAGCTAACTTTAAGTAATCACCTTTCTCTAAATATCTGCTAGATGCAGTAATAGGGTTAGCGATAGCCTCTTTAGTTCCACCAATTAAATTAGCATCAATATTACGAGAACCTAAGTTACCAATAGGTAAAACAGTATTCGCAGTATTATTATAAATAGTATGACCGAAAGCACCATTGAAGTTCAATCCGATATCTAAATTACCAGAAGAGATATTCGTAGTAATACCTAATAAGATGTCAGCATTAGGATCTCCTAAGTAGAAGAATGAATTTCCATCATCAACATATTGACTTTGACCAGCATCACTAAGACCTGTATAATCACGAACGTAGAAAGCGTTCAAAGGCTGACCGTTTTCTAAGCGTTGGATAGTAGTACCAGAAATACCTTGACCGAATAAACCACCAGTCAATACATTAGGACCTACATAGTTTTGAAGTACGTTACTCAAGAAAGAAACATTACCACCTAAAGTCCAAGTTAAGTTTTCATTATCTACTAAGAAACCTAATAAAGCGATTTCAACACCAGAGTTAACTACTTCACCGTCCAAGTTTACCCAATATCTAGAAGCAGGAGCTGGCTGGATAGTCGCAAAGTTGAATAATAAATCAGTTGTAGTTTTGTTGAAATACTCGATAGAACCAGAAAGTTTGTAGTCTAAAATAGCGAAGTCAACACCAACATTGAAAGTAGAAGAAGTCTCCCATTTCAAATCTGGGTTAGCAACGTTTTCAAGTTCTAAAGTACCACCTGTGCCTAAACCATAACGAGCTTGAGCAGAACCAGCAGGGAATTCTTGATTACCTGTTTGACCCCAACCTAATCTCAATTTCATTGTATTGATTGCATCAGGTAAGAAACCTTCTGTGTGTAAATTCCAAGCAGCAGCAACAGATGGGAAAATACCATATTTGTTGTTATCACCAAATTTACTAGAACCATCTGCACGAACAGTAGCAGTCAATAAATATTTGTCGCTAATGTTAAAATTAACACGACCGAAGTAAGACTGTAATTCGGTCGTAGGATCAGCAAAAGAACTTGCACTACGGCTACCAATAGAAGAACCTTGTAACTGATCAGTATAACTTACAGCATTAGTCAAGAAATCTTGAGCGGCTAAACTATACCCTCTGTTATTATACTTTTGGTATTCATAACCGATTACAGAGTTTAAAGATACATTATCAGTAATATCATTATTGTAAGATAATGTATGTGTATATTGTTGTGTATTCAATTCATTACTAGCTACATTAGCAAGACCACGACCTTCCACATTTTGGACATTGATCCAATCAGCAATT
>CAKZLL010000412.1 GCA_937125475.1 uncultured Saprospiraceae bacterium
ATTTAAAAGCGTAAGAATAATCTTTTTGTGTCCGTTTAACATATTGATTTCCTGTACTTTCCATATCAATAAGAGTTTTTATGTAACCTCATTTTAGGACGGGACAAAAAATGAGGAAAAGAGAGCCGCAAAAATAAAGCGGCTCTCTTTTTTTATTAAATTTATTTTTTAAAATAAATCACTTTTCATTTAAATGATTACCTTTATGTATTGATAATTCGATATTTATACTTGATGATATTTTCTTATAAAAAAAATAATCAAGCAATCAAACAACTTATTACATACAAACCTCTATTACTTTTAGGATTGAGCCTATTTCTGAGTATAACTGCCTTTGCTCAGAAAAATACGGTGCATTTGGGCGAACTATATTATTATTATCAAATTAATTCGATCCTAGCTCATCATGTAGATAGCAGTAATGAACTCACAATTAAAGAAATTCCAGATCAGCCCTTCATCACTGAACGATTATCAGGAAAAGCATCCGTTACCAACACTTATTGGTTTAGATTTAAGATTAAAGACACGCTTGATTTTGAGGTGGATTACGAGATTTCTTTGAATGAAATTGATTATATCAGTTTATATCAGCCAATCAAAAATGGTGGATTTAAAACTACCAAATTTGGACTTTTAGAGCCTGCGGTACCTGATGGAAAATATTATGATTCTCGTCGAGCGATTATCAATTCAATTGATTTAGACACTTCAAGATATTGCTATATTAAGATTAAAAATTTTTCAAGGAAAGGAAATCTTGCCACAAAATATTGGATTGGGCTTCGTCCAGTAATGCTTTATCATGATAAGTCAATTGGATACAAAAAAAGAGATGCAAAAGAGTTTCGTTATGTTATTTTTTTAGGTTTATTATTAGGTTTGTTTCTCTATTTTTTTGTTACTTACTTTTTTAATAAATCTACTTCCTTTCTGCTGTATAGCCTTTATTTATTAAGTTTATTTATCTACTTTTTTAGTCGATTACATATTGTGGGACACTTTTGGCGCGAAACTTATCCTATCATGATTATTATATGTAATGATATTTCAATGATCTTATCTAGTACGCTTTATACAGCGTTTGTGTCTTCTTATTTAGATTTTCGAAATAATTATTCAACGCTTTATCCTTGGATTAAGGGGTATTTATATTGCATGTATAGTGTGGCAATTATCTATACTTATTTTCTGGTATTTGATCGTTTTAATCCTATTCATGTTAATATCATTGATTATGAATTTATCATTATGACCCTCGCGGGAATTATCGTTTTGGTTTATGTAATTGTGAAAGGATTAAAAGGTGCAGCAGCATGGATTGTTGTTATTGGTAGCCTGTTATTAATAGCTGGAAATGCGTCATCTATGCTAGGAGGTAATTTTATGAATATTGTTCCTTTTATTACCGTAGAAGTTTTGTTATTTGCGGTCGGATTAGGTTATCAAATCCGTTTGAATGATTTGGAACGCCTAAAAACCAAATCTGCCCTCATCAAGCAATTACAACTTAATGACAAGTTGCAAAAAAATATGCAATCGAAGCTAGAGGAAGAAGTAAAAAAACAAACCGAAACCGCTATCGAAATGGCAAAAGCCGCAGAAATGGCAAAAGCAGAAAAAAGACATACTGAACTCCTTTCTGAATTGGAACAAGCAAAAATGAAAGCCTTGCAAGCACAAATGAACCCGCATTTTATTTTCAATTGTTTGAACTCCATTCGATTATATTATATGAGTGAAGATCTGGAAAAAGCAGATGATTATATTACTAAATTTTCGCGTCTTATTCGATCTATTCTCAATTATTCTAGAATGAAAAATATCTCGCTCAAAGAAGAACTTGGTACGCTTCAACTCTATATGGAATTTGAGCAAATGCGCTATAAAGGAAAGTTTGATTTCATTATTGATGTGGATGAAAATATTAATCTGGCTAATATCCGAATACAATCTATGTTACTACAGCCTTTTGTCGAAAATGCGATTTGGCATGGATTAATGAAGAGCGAACATCAAGGTTTAGTCAAAATTCAAATTAAACCGTATGATACATCGTCTAGTCGAGAGAAACTCATAATTATTATAGAAGATAATGGAATTGGGCGCAAAAAATCCAAACAGTTTAAGAAAGATAACGTATCAAAAAGAAAGTCTCACGGATTACAAATCACAAAAGAACGTCTAGATTTATTAAAAAGAACAGAAAACAAAGAAGCCATGTTTGAAATTATAGATTTGTATAATGATCAAAATCAAGCGATTGGCACAAAAGTACATATAATTTACGATTTATGAATTTAATTAGAGCAATAGCCGTTGACGATGAAGCGGATAGTTTAGGTATTTTAAAAATTTTAGTCAAAAGATATTGCCCCAATATAGATTTAATAGCCACTACAACCTCTCCAAGAGAAGCTAAAAAACTGATTTCTTTGCATCAGCCTAATTTAGTTTTTATGGATATTTCTATGCCCGAAATGGATGGTTTTGAGCTGTTAAAAAGTTTGGAATATCAAGATTTTGAAGTGATTTTTATCACTGCACACGACGAATTTGCCATTAAAGCTTTTCAAGTTGGCGCGATTCATTATTTATTAAAACCGATTGATCGAACGGAATTAGTCGCAGCAACTAGCCGAGTAAGAGAGAAAATTCAACAAAATCAAATCGATGATATTAATTTGCTTTTGCAAAAAATCGTTATACAAAGAAAGCCTAAAATTGCGATTCCGACAGTTAAAGGCATAGAAATGATTGATGTTAATCAAATTATACATTGCGAAGCGAGTTCCAATTATACGATTGTCTATTTTAATAAGACTAAAAAAATTATCACCAAAACCCTCAAAGAAATAGAGCATCAACTCAGCGCGTACAATTTTTTACGGATTCATCATTCTCACCTCATCAATTTGGATCACCTAAAAAATTACGCGAAAATGGAAGGGCATGTACAAATGTCGAATGGCAATCAAGTAAGCGTTTCCCGAAGCAAAAAAAATGACTTATTACAAAGATTGAGTTTAGAGTAGCATGAAAATTGTTGACTTGTTATTGTTTGATTGTTAAAGTTGCCGAATTGTTGTGAAACATTTTGTAAATTTAGTAATTGAATAAATTGGAAGCATAACAAATTGTTGTTTTCACTATTTAACCTCCCTCAATCCCTCCAAAGGAGGGAAGTCACACTATATTTTCCCTCCTTTGGAGGGATTAAGGGAGGTTAAAAGTTTAAATAAAAAACTATTTGTTATACACCGAACAAGTCTAATAACAAGTCAACAAAAAACAATTTCATGAAAAAAGTACTCTTCCTAACCTTGGGGCTTATCATCAGTTTCTCATGTAGTCAACGACCAGGAGACATGATAATGATCAACACGCCAATTAGCTTTGCTACAGTTATCATCAAAACAGAGGCTGGCAAAGTAGAATCCACGCTAAGATTATCCAAATTATCTATTCAAGTTGAAATTGTTGGAAACATTGTCACGACGACGATGGACATGAGTTTTTATAATGATTTGGATAGAATATTAGAAGGAACATTGAATTTTCCACTTGAAAATGAGCAAGTTGTGTCTCGTTTTGCAATGGAAGTGAATGGTGATTTGCGCGAAGGTGTTGTAGTTGAAAAAGCCAAAGGGCGACGCGTTTTTGAGGAAATTGTACGTCGAAAAGTTGATCCTGGTTTATTAGAAATGACTAAAGGAAATAACTTTCGAGCGCGAGTTTATCCCATTCCGGCCAAAGGAAATAAACGAATTGTCATCAGCTATGAAGAGGAATTAGACATGAATGAAACGGCTTGGTCGTATCGTTTGCCACTTGGATTTCAAGAAAAGGTCGCCTCTTTTTCTTTAGATATTAATATAAAAAAGCAAGTCCAAAGACCTCAATTAATCGCGGCTAGTTTTCCAGATTTCAATTTTAAGGCGAATAAATCAGGCGGTTATAAAGCCACATTTGAAGCAAAAAACTTCTTACCTGATCAAAGTATAGAGGTTCGTATTCCGTTTCCAAAATCAGATAAACATTTTGTAATGACGGAGAAAGTAGGGAAGGAGACCTACTTTTATTTGCATACGCGCTTAACGCCAATCGTTAAAAAAGCACCAAAACCGAAAGAAATAACCTTGGCTTGGGATGTCTCTGAATCAAGTAAAGGGCGAGATATTGATAAAGAATTAGCTTTGCTCGATCAATATTTCAAACGATTAGAAAATGCTAAAATAGAGCTAGTGGAGTTTAGTAATACTGTTCATAACGCTTCTATTTTTAATCTAAAAGGAGGAAACTGGCTGGAGCTGAAAACTAAAATTCAAGGCTTGACTTATGATGGTGGGACGCAATTAGGCAGTATTAATTTAAAAAAATACAAAAGTGATTTAGTTATTTTGGTGACCGATGGATTAACGACTTTTGGTAAGTCAAAATTGGCTTTCGCCCAAACGCCTATTATCACACTAAACTCTAGCAAATCGGCTAATGAAGCTTATTTGAAATATATTTCGCAAGTATCTGGCGGTAAATATATTGATCTCAATCATACCAAAATTGGCAATTTAACAACGGCTTTGACGAATGAAAGTTATCAATTTATTAATGCGACCTATGACGGAAAAAAGATTACATCAACTTATCCAAATATAGTAATGCCTGTCCATAATCAATTTTCATTAGCAGGTGTTTTAAAAAATGAGACGGCTAAAATTACGTTGAATTTTGGGATTGGTAACAATGTTTTTCATACAGAAACCATTGAAATTAACGCCACTAAAAACGCGTCTAAATTTGATATTCAGCGACTTTGGGCAAAGAAAAAAGTCAATGTTTTGAATATGCAATCGGAGTTAAGTACTCCTGCAAAAATAGTTAAACAAAACTAAAAAATACTATTTTTGCAGAATGGGAAGAAAAACAAAGCATA
>CAKZLL010000413.1 GCA_937125475.1 uncultured Saprospiraceae bacterium
GAATCGGGCTGGAATAATCATGTTGAAATGGGCTTGTGGGCTGATGCTATGATCATCGCTCCTACTACCGCAACAACACTAGCAAAAATGGCAAATGGTATTTGTGATAATGTAATTGTTGCTACTTATCTTTCTGCGCGTTGTCCAGTATTTTTCGCGCCTGCAATGGATTTGGATATGTGGGTTCATCCTGCTACACAAGAAAATGTTAGAAAACTACAAAGCTATGGCAATCACCTTATTCCAGTAGGACATGGCGAATTGGCGAGTGGTTTAGTTGGAGCTGGTAGAATGGCAGAACCCGAAGATATTGTGGCTTATGTTGATCAATCTTTATCCAAATCAGATTCTCTGTTAGCTGGCAAAAATGTATTAATTACTGCTGGCCCAACTTATGAAGATATTGATCCTGTTCGTTATTTAGGCAATCGATCTTCTGGAAAAATGGGTATTTGTGTTGCAGAAGAAGCCGCGCAACGTGGTGCTAATGTCGTTTTGGTGCTAGGACCAACTCAACTCAAAACGCATCATCCCAATATTAAAACCATCGCCGTCCGAAGAGCAGAAGAAATGTATCAAGCTGCAATCGAACATTATAAAGAGATGGATGTCGTAATTTTTGCAGCAGCCGTAGCGGATTATCGACCGAAAACAACAGCTACTGAAAAGGTCAAAAAGAAAGCTAGTGATATGAAAATAGAGCTAGAACGAACCCAAGACATTGCTGGTTCATTAGGCAAAATCAAACGAAAAAACCAAGTCAATGTCGGCTTTGCATTAGAAACTCAAAATGAATTATCTAATGCTGAAAAAAAATTATCTAAGAAAAACTTTGATTTTATCGTTCTTAATTCGTTAAAGGATAAAGGCGCTGGTTTTAAACATAATACGAATAAAGTCACTTTTGTGGATACTCACAATAATATTGACAAATTTGAGTTAAAATCAAAAGCAGATGTCGCAGTCGATATTTTAAATAAAGTTGAACGGTATTTTTAAAATTATTTGACCGAATAATCATAGCGATCTCAACAATCAAACCATATAGCAATGAAAAAATACATCCTTTCCTTTTTACTCTTATTTTCGTTTGTTTGTATGCAAGCGCAAGAGTTAAACGCAACGGTAAAAGTTTCTACTCCAAAGTTACAAACAGCAGATCCAGCTATTTTTAAGACATTAGAAAAATCATTAATCGAATTGATTAATGGAACAGCTTGGACAGATGATGAATTTGAAGTCTCGGAGCGTATCAAAATCAATATAACGATTAATATTACAGAGGAAATTTCGGCTACGAGTTTCAGAGCAGAGATGTTAATACAGGCAAGTCGCCCAATTTTTAATTCTACACAAGAAACGCAATTAGTTACATTAAGGGACAAGCGAATTACTTTTACTTATGAACAGTATCAGCCGCTTGAGTATGCTAAAAACGTTTATAATAATAATCTAACTTCAATTATTGCTTTCTATTGTAATATGATTTTGGGTTATGATTATGATACTTTTTCACCAAATGGTGGAACGCCTTACTTTCAATTGGCACAAGATATTATGTCTAGTATTCCTTCTGGAGTTGCTAATGGTGATGATGGCTGGAGTGCAGCAAAAGGGAAGAATAGAAATCGTTATTGGATGTTAGAAAATGTACTAAGCCCAAGAGTTGCTCCCATGCGACAGGCTTTTTATGATTATCATTTAAGAGGATTAGATCGAATTGTAGAGGATGCAGAAAATGCTCGAAAAGCAATCGGAAATGCTATTACAAAAATCTCACAAGTCAATCGCTCCTATCCTAATTCAATGATTGTCCAATTATTTGCCATTTCAAAAGGAGATGAAATTTTGCAAATTTTCATTGTAGAAAGTGCCACAACACGCAAAAAAATCTATGATGCTATGATTAAAATTGATGCGGCAAACGCTTCTAAATACGAACCTCTACTGAAACGATAGACAATAGAATATAAGTAACCATTTGACAATAATTATCAAATGGCTACTTATTGTCAAAGAACCTCATTCTTTTCAACGAAATATATATTCAAAAAAATTCAAAAGTCATATTTCATATTAATTATGGTAGAATTTATCCTTCTTCTAAACATGGGTTGGTATAATCTCTTTAATTAAAATGCTTATTAAACTGTGTGAGTGCGTAATAGTTTTATAGAAAAAAGGCTTAAATCTACTAATTGATAGTAAAAATAGCTTTTCTAATTACCTTATTTTAAAAATGAAAATTTGTATTTTAGGAGAAGACAATTATTTTCTACTTTTAATTCAAATAATATTTTTAAGATTTAAACAAGTCCAATGAAAAAAACATTCAAACAGCAATTTTGGAAATATGCCTCTAAGCTTAGCTTAATTTTTTTAATCTTATTTCTCTTTAGATTAACTTATGGTTATATCACGGTGAGTTCTAGTAATTACTCCGATTATAGCGGTGATTTTTTCAATAGTTTAAATAATGTTAGAAAAAATTATGCCTCTGAGAAAAAAATAAAAACCAGTGATGTCGCTCAACAAGCCAATATCGCGGAAGGTCAGAAGTATGAAAAGACAGCTACAATTAAATCAAAAACTGCTCAATTTGAGGAAGATGTAAAAGCCGCAAAAACTCAAACTAAAGCTTTTGAAGGTGTTATTCAATACGAACAAAATACAGGAAACAAAGGTAGTCGAGAAATTCATCTGATGATTGGTATTAATCCAAGCAAATTTGACGAGTTTAATGATGTTATCCGAAAAATAGGTGTCATTCGATCTCAAAAAATCACAAAAATTGATAAAACCAATGAGTACCGAGAACTTAATGCCAAAAAAGCTTCTTTGCAAAAAACACTTAAATCACTCAACGATTTAAAATCTAAAGGTGGTCAAATCAGTGATTTCGTTTCTTTGCATGATAAAATTTTAGAAATCGAATCGCAATTGCAAGGTACTGGCGTAGAATTAGGCAATTTTGATACAGAAAATGAATTTTGTACCATACGATTGTCTATTTACGAAGGCTCAACTGAACGCAAAATTAGTTTTATCCATCGAGTAAAGGTAGCTTTAGAATGGACTTTAGAGTATTTTATCATGCTAATGGGTGTTTTGTTTTTTGCCTCACTTTCTATTTTCATCTTACTTTTAATTATTGAAAAATTGAATATTTTGAAAATAATCAATAACGAAAAATAGTATTGGTTCATTGACAATTTTTGCCCTTTATTTTTGAAAAACAATGGGGCAAGCCACCACTGGATTAAAAAAATATTTATTCTGGCAAAAATTGTCAATGAACCATAGTATTTAAGCGTTATGAGTTAGGATTTTAAATTCCTAATCCATAACGCTCTACTATTATTTTTTGCACGCTCCCTTAATAAAAATATTTCTAAAATCATTCCATCGAAACAAAATAATTAAACAACTAGTCAATACAACTAAGCTATGATTAATAGTAGAAACAGTACAATTTTCTGTATAAATAGAACCAGAATATTCATGAAAATGCCAAGGAAATATTTTATTAAAAATTGGTAACTCTAATCCCAAATACTTGTTGATTAAAGCTGGCGCAAGATCAAGCAAATCAGGAAAAATACAACCTAATAAGGCAAAACTAACTACTATTTTATACCGATTTCGTACTTTCCATATACAAAACAATAGTAATAAAAAACCAATAGAAACATCAACTTTTGACGAAATTGGATAACAATGAGGAATATAATCTAATGCGCCATGACTGATTATTCCAATAATAAAAGCAGAAATACCTACTTTAAAAGTTTGAATTAGTGGTTCTTTTTCTAGTTGTTCTGTGTCTGCTAATGTCGTAATAATAGCAATACCTGTTGTTAAATGGAACAATATATTCATTACCTTTTTTTAATATTTCCCATGAAAAATATAATAATTCCCCTATTTCTATTTTCATTTTTTTTCTGTTAAACTTTCAATAAAAATCAAGAAGAACTTTATCAATATAACTCATATTACAGGTTCTTATTTAGAAAGAAATAATCACCATAATTATCTCTGGTTAACCTTTCATTATGACTTACAAACCAATCATCGAATTTAATGATGTTTTCACGATAGCCAAAAGTGATTCCACCGATTTTGTTAACTATATTTATAAACATCTAATAGACGAAAGTTGTTTTCATTTTAGTTTTCTAACGAAAGAGGTCAATTTTTCGTTTATTAAAGATGGTATTAATATTTGTAGTATTTCAAAGAAAACGAACAATAAGCAAAATGATCTACGTACAGCATAAAAGAAGAAAAATCAACAATATAAAAAAGGATTTCCCCGATGCGATTATTGTTGATGTTACGTCTAAAGGCACGATGCCAATGGTTCAATTTAGTCCATTTTATCCAATTGAAAATATTCCTATTCCTTTTTCTCCTGATCATTTCTCCGAATCAATGGAAGGCATTTGGCAAGGATTGAAAGTATTTAATGGTCATGGTATAGATATTTCTAAATTCAAAATTACTTCTATGAAAGGTTTAAAAAGAACCGTTAGAAAGTTTGGTATACCGAAAGGACATCAAAAAGGTATAGAAAGTAATGAATTATTAGATTATATCACTGCACGAAAACTCATTTATCTCCCAGCTTATAAATGGATACTTGATAATAAACTTACCCGAGAAATCGCTCAACTGAAAGCCTTAGCTGCGAAACAAACTTTAATTCTTTTGGATTATGAGACTAACGGAGATGTCGAGAATCCCAATAAACCACTATCTCATGCCCACTTAGTTAAAATGAGATTAGAAGGTACATTTTAGAATTTCACCAAATTTTCACAAAAACAAATACTTCATCCTTAAAATAATCTTTCGTTTTTATTCATTAATTCATAACAAAAATTGATTAGTAAAATATTACTATTGGGTCTAAAACTCTAGTAATATTTTACTATTATTGTAAAAAATAACTATTATGAAACTATTTATATTGATTACAGGTATCGGAGAAGTATTAATTGGTTTATTAATGTTTTTCAAACCTACAGTTATTCCTTTGCTTTTAAAGGAAAAAGGAATAGCCTTTTCTATGGCTAGAATGTATGGCGCTGCTGCAACTACAATAGGTGCTTTTGCTGTAATGGTTAGTATGTATTTTGACCGAGTTGAATTGCATCAGCCTTTTTTAATGGTTTACCTTGTTTTTCATACACTTGTTGCAGCTTCGGTTTTAGTTTCGATCCGAGCAAATGAACCTGCAGATTCTAAAATAGCTGTACTGCATAGTCTTTTAGCTATTGGAACGGCTTATTTTTTATGGAACTCTTTCGTTTAATCAGATAAGAGAATGACACAACGACAAGAAAAGATCATACAACAATCTATTACTTTATTTAATGAAAAGGGCGTTAGTAATGTTAAAATTTCTGATATTACTGTAGCTTTGGATATCAGTTTAGGAAACTTGACTTATTATTATAAAACTAAAAGAGGTTTAATCACTTCCATTTTGGACGTGATGGTAAAAGACCGCGCTAATTTATTAAGTACAAGCGAACAACTATTAGCCGCAGGTAAATGGATTGATTTAATCAAAAGCTATCTCATATTTCAATTAAAATACTCTTTCTTTTATCGAGATATTCTTGATTTAAATCGCTTGAATGATACCGCCAAATTGCTATACGAAACAGAAGTAAATAATGTTATTCGATTCAACAAAAATAGCATTATCATGTCAATCAGCAAAGGTTTTATTAAGTCAGAACCTATAACAGGGCTTTATGATGGAGTCGCAGCGAATACTTGGGCAATCCATCAAGCATGGTTTATCAAACGAGCTATTTTCGGTGCAAATAAAGTGACAATGGATGAACCAATTCGTGCTATTATGAATTTGTATTATCCTTTTCTAACTCCAAAAGGGCTGGAAGAAATGAGTAAAATAAATCATCAGGAAAATATTATTGAAATATAATTTTTAAATACGAAAGGCTTGAAATTAGTAACACTCCAATAATATAAACAACTGACAGCCAACCATTTTAAATATATAAACTATGAAGTCGAGTTACTTTGACACATTAATAATAGGTGCGGGTATTTCTGGTATTAGTGCTGCTCATTATATGCAAACTGATTGCCTAAATAAAACTTATGCCATTCTTGAAGGCCGTAAAAATATTGGTGGTACTTGGGATTTGTTTCGCTATCCTGGTATTCGATCTGATTCTGATATGTTTACTTTTGGTTTTGCTTTTCGACCGTGGAAAAACCCTAAAGCAATTGCTCCTCGCGAGTTAATTATTGAATATTTAGAAGAAACTATCAAAGACGAAGGCATTGATCAACATATTCAATTTGAACATAAAGTTACTAAAGCGGCTTGGTCTTCTGAAACTTCATTATGGACAATTACAGTTGAAATCCCCAATTCTGATCAACCTAAAATATATACTTGTTCTTTTCTATCACTTTGCACGGGTTATTATAATTATGAAAATGGTTATACACCCAAATTTAAAGGAATTGATCGATTCAAAGGACGAATTGCTCATCCACAAAAATGGACAAAAGATATTGATTACAACAATAAAAAAGTCGTTGTAATTGGTAGCGGTGCGACTGCTGTTACGCTTATTCCCTCAATGGCGAAGCAAACCAAACATATTACAATGTTGCAAAGAAGCCCGACTTATATTGTCGCTCAACCCGACGTTGACGGCATAGCACAAAAATTATATAAAATCTTCCCTGAAAAAACAGCTCATTCCTTGAACCGATGGCGCAAAATTCGTTATCAAAATTTCACCTATAACCTAGCAAGAAAATATCCTAACTTTTTTAAAGGTATTTTGCTAAAAGGAGTAAAAGCATCCTTAGGCAAAGATCATGATATTAGTAAAGATTTTGTCCCATCTTATGCCCCTTGGGATCAACGTCTATGTTTAGCTCCAAATGGAGATTTCTTTGAAGCAATTAAAACAAAAAAAGCATCAGTTGTTACAGATCATATAGATACTTTCACAGAAAATGGTATTTTATTAAAATCTGGAAAAACGCTTGAAGCCGATCTGATTGTCACAGCAACAGGGTTGAATGCAACTCCTGCTAGTAATTTTGATATTGAGGTAGACGGAAAGTTGGTCAATTTTGCAGAGACTATTTCTTACAAAGGTGCTATGTTTAGTAATATCCCGAATATGTCTTTGGCCTTTGGTTATACGAATGCTTCATGGACATTAAAATGCGATATGGTGAGTCAATACGTTTGTAGATTAATCAACTATATGGATAAAAACAACTACAAACAATGCACTCCTACTCAAAACAATCCTGATTTAGAACTGCGCCCATTCATGGATTTTCAGCCTGGTTATGTTTTAAGAATTCTTGATAAAATGCCTAAAACAGGTTCAAAAGAGCCTTGGAGATTGAAACAAGATTATTTTTATGATAAAAAAATGTTTGAAAAACGAAAATTAGATGATGGTGTTTTAAAATTTAAATAGACCTTTTTATGAACCAAAAAATAAGTCTAACAAAAAAACTCAATAATTATGGCAAGTCTAGGTAGTACTTTTTTTCGATTATTCTTAAAATTTTCTAAACTTAAAGAAAGGACAAAAAAATTAGCTAGAAAACCTCCAAGAACTAACAAAGGCTTTGTTTCTCCAAAAATAGCTAGTACTTTTCATGTCAAAAGCCAAACTATTGATTCTAAAACTATTACCACATTAACGAACAAAACGAAAGCTACCAATACACATATTATCTTTCTTCATGGCGGTGCTTATATCTTTGAAGCTGGTTCAATACATTGGAATCTTGCGAAAGCTATCATCAATCAAATTCATTGTAAAATGACAATGGTTGATTATCCTTTAGCACCTGAATATGATTATAAAGCTACTTTTCAGATGATGAGCAAAACCTATTCACAACTCATCAAGGACTATCCGCAAGATCAATTTATACTAATGGGAGATTCCGCAGGCGGTGGTTTAGCGTTGGCTTTCGCCCAAAAATTAGTTGAAGAAAATGCACCTATTCGTCCGATTAAAAATGTATTACTTTCTCCTTGGTTGGACTTAACGATGAACAATCCTACTATTCTACCTTACGAAAAGTTAGATTATATTTTAAGTATTGACTTTCTAAAATATAGCGGTGATCAATACGCTAACGGAGCCGATCAAAATCAATATTTATTATCTCCAATTAATGGCAATTTAAATGACTTAGGTGATACAGCTGTTTTTTATGGAACACATGAACTTTTTTGTCCTGATTGTAGAAAATTAGAACAATTATCTAAAAATGGAACTACTCGTTTTAAGTTTTATGAATATCAAAAGATGCAACACGATTGGATTGTTTTTTCTATATCCGAATCTAAAAAAGCAATTAAAGAAATCATAGATTTTATAGCAAATTGATTATACCTTTCAATTCGACATCAGTAATTTATTATTAAAATAAAAAATATGCGCCAACCTAAAACCAAATTATTTTTTCTAATCAGCTTTATATCAATTGTTTATATTCCATCCATTTTTGCGCTGGATACAATCATTCCGCCCAATATTGTTCTTATCCTTGCGGATGATGTGGCATTGATGGATTTTGGTATTTATGGTGGTGAAGCATCCACGCCCAACATTGATCAATTGGCTAAAAAAGGATCAATGTTCACCAATCATCACGCCTCTCCTATGTGCGCTCCTTCTCGCGCTATGTTGCTCACGGGCTATGATAGTCATTTGACTGGTGTTCCAAATTTACCTTTATTTTTACCGCCAGAATATGTCAAAAAACCTGGTTATGAAGGCGTTATCAATGAAAAAATTAAAACCGTTGCTACTCGATTAAAACAAAATGGCTATCGAACTTATATGACTGGTAAGTGGCATTTAGGGCATACACCCAAAACACTTCCAAGCAAACGCGGTTTTGATCGAACCTTCATTCTTGATGCTTCGGGCGCAGATAATTGGGAACATAAAGCCTATTTACCTACTCAATCCAAACCGCCTTGGTTCGAGGATGGCAAAGCAATTGACTTGCCAGATGATTTCTATTCTTCTCGCAATCTAGTCGATAAAATGATTGGTTTTATGGATGATGGCGCGGATAATAATTCGCCGTTTTTCTCCTTTTTATCCTTTCAAGCAGTTCATCTTCCTGTACAAGCACCTAAGGAATTTGTTAAAAAATATAAAGGTGTTTATAATGGTGGTTGGGAAGAATTACGAGCTAAACGATTTACGAAAGCCAAAGAATTAGGACTTGTGCCAGATACTGCTCAATTAAACGGTTTTTTGCCTGTTTTAAATAAATGGGCCGATTTATCAGAAGCAGAAAAAGCAAGAAAGGCTCAAGATATGGCAGTCAATGCAGCTATGCTTGAAGCTATGGATTTTCATATCGGGCGTTATATTCAATATTTAAAGGAAAAAGGGCTATTTGAAAATACTATTTTTATTATCACTTCCGACAATGGTCCAGAAGCTAGCGATCCTTCCCTATTGACAGGAATGTCTACTTGGATGAAATATGCAGGTTATCACCGAGATACAGCACGTTTAGGCGAAAAGGGTTATTTCGGGTATATCGGCCCTGAATTTGGGAGTGCTGCGGCATCTCCAAGTTCCTTTTTTAAATTCTATGCTGGCGAAGGCGGTTTGAGAACTCCTTTGATTATTTCTGGCGCAACTATTCCTACAACAACTCAAAAAGCATTTTCATTTATTACTGATATTACACCAACTATTCTAAATGCCGCAGGAATTAATCAAAAACAAAACACCAAGGATTTACCTTTAACAGGTCGAAGTCTTTATCCATTAATGAATAATCAAACTGATCGCGTTTATCAAGCCGATGAACCGATTGGCATGGAAGCAGCAGGACAAGCCGCCCTTTTCTTAGGTGATTTGAAATTAGTTAGAAATGGGAAACCTTATGGAGATGGCGTTTGGCGAGTTTATAATATGAAAGTTGATCCAGGAGAAACGAATGATTTATCAAAGGCTCAACCCGATGTATTTCAATCTTTATTAGGGCATTATGATGCTTATAAAACAAAATTTGGCGTTTTGGATATGCCAGAAGGATATGAAGTAGTCAAAGAAATTGAACAGAAATTCATTCAAAAGCTAAAAAAGAACGTTTTACCTTGGTTGATTGGTATAGTTATTCTAATTATTGGACTTAGAATTAGAAGACGCAGACGAAAAAAGCTAAAAAATAAATAATTAAACTTATTAATTGGTTCATTGATAATTTTTGTCTTTAAGTCCAATATGGGCTTGCCCCGTTGCTCTAACTTCTTGAAAAACAACGGGGTAAGCCACCGCTGGACTAAAAAAATATTCATTCTCGCAATAACTGTCAATGAACTATTAAACCTATCTAACTAAAGTTTTTTGTCTCAATAAATGATCTACAATAACCAATGCCGCCATAGCTTCCACAATCGGCACAGCTCTAGGCACAACACAAGGATCATGTCTTCCTCTCCCCTTCACTTCCACTGTTTCGCCAGCTTCATTCACTGATTGTTGAGCTGGAATAATCGTCGCAACGGGTTTGAAAGCCGTTCTAAAATAAATATCCATTCCATTAGAAATACCGCCTTGAATACCGCCAGAATAATTTGTGGTTGTTTTGACCGTTCCATTTTCTTGCACAAAAGCATCATTATGCTGAGAACCACGCATCGTCACCCCATCAAAACCAGAACCATATTCAAATCCTTTACAGGCATTAATGCTCAACATAGCTTTCGCCAAATCTGCATGTAATTTATCAAAAGCAGGTTCACCCAAACCAACAGGCGTTCCAGTAATGACGCAATTAACTACGCCTCCAATTGTATCGCCTTCTTTTTTGACAGCTTTTATTAGATTAATCATTTTCGTTGCCATCTCTAAATCTGGACAACGAATAGCGGTTGCTTCTATATTATCAAAATCCAACTCTTGGTAAGTTAGTTCAGTTTTCAAATTTCCAACTTGACTAACATAAGCATGAATTGAAACGCCATATTCTTTCAAAAGTAATTTTGCAATTCCGCCTGCTGCAACTCGTGCCGCAGTTTCGCGAGCAGAAGACCGACCTCCACCGCGATAATCTCGAATACCATACTTTTTATGATAAGTATAATCTGCGTGAGACGGTCGAAATTTGTCATAAATGTGCGAATAATCGCGAGAGCGAGCATCTTTATTATGAATAATCATCGAAATTGGTGTTCCAGTAGACTTGCCTTCAAACACGCCAGAAAGGATTTCAAACCTATCTTCCTCCTTTCGCTGTGTGACAATAGCGGATTGCCCAGGCTTTCGTCGAGCCAATTCATTTTGAATAAATGCTTCATCTATCTTCAAATTAGGTGGACAGCCATCAATAATCACACCTAATGCCTTCCCATGCGACTCTCCATAAGTCGTTATCCTAAAAACTTGACCAAATGTATTTCCTGCCATTATTTTTTTCCATGTATTGTTACATCAAAGTAACTTATATAAATATAATTGCTTTCAGAATAGCTCATATTCTTAGTTTGAAACGCAACAATGCTTTAAACAAATGTAAAAAATAGCTATTAAATAAAAAAAAACACTTTACTTGCTTTTTAAACAAAGATAAAACCTAGTAATAATTATTATATATTTGCACCTCAAATTGAAAAAGGTAATGATTTAGGTGTCAGGAGTCAGGCGCGAGGTGCCAGATTAAAGCGACAAATAAGCTCTATTTCTCCATTTAATGGCGTTCAATTCGTAGTTAATCGCTAATCTCTGACACCCGACACCTCGCCCCTGACACCTAAAATCATTACTAAACTAGGTATTAGACTCGCTTCATCACAGTTTAATTCCTTATTGAGCAAGTGTCTATTCACGTTAGAGAAATCAAGTATTATTCATTTTTAGGAGTCAAAAAACTTCTAGTAACAATCTTTTACAATGTCAACCGATAAAAGTATTGCTTTAAAAGCAGCCGATAATATTAGAATTTTATCCGCAGCAATGGTAGAAAAAGCAAGTTCTGGTCATCCTGGAGGCGCAATGGGAGCAGCCGATTTTATTCAAATTCTTTTTTCTGAGTATTTGAATTTTGATCCAGATAATGGAGGATATCGCTTTAGAGACCGATTTTTCTTAGATCCTGGGCATATGTCTCCGATGCTATATTCGCAATTAGCATTGTTAGGCAATTATTCAATGGATGATTTATCTAACTTCCGTCAATGGGGAAGTCCAACACCTGGTCATCCAGAATTGGATTTAGCTCGTGGAGTAGAGAATACATCTGGTCCTTTGGGTTTAGGTCATTCATTTGGTGTAGGTGCTGCGATTGCAGAACGCTTTTTAGCTGCTCGTTTTGGCGAAGTAGTAGAACATAAAACTTTCCTATTTATCTCTGATGGAGGTATTCAAGAAGAGATTGCTCAAGGCTCAGGTCGTACGGCTGGCTTTTTAGGTTTGGGTAATATTGTGATGTTTTATGATGCAAATAATGTGCAACTTTCTACTACCGTAGAAGATGTAATGACCGAAGATACCGCTAAGAAATACGAAGCTTGGGGCTGGCATGTTTTAACCATTGATGGCAATGATCATGACGCAATTCGTGGCGCACTTGACGCTGGTATTGCAGAAGATAATCGTCCAACATTGATTATTGGTCAAACCATTATGGGCTTAGGTACGAGAGATGCAGATGGTAATAAATTTGAAAGTGAAGTAGAATTACATGGTAAGCCAATTGGAAAATCCAATGCAGATTATGTAAAAACAATAGAGAATTTAGGTGGTGATTTAGATAATCCTTTCCAAATTGCACCAGAAGTTGTAGCGCATTACGATGCGGTTAGAGCTAGAAATAGAGCGTCAGTTACAGCTAGAAAAGCTAAATTTGAAGCTTGGGCAAATGAAAATGCTGCACTAGCTGCCAAATTAGATGGTTTCTTCTCAGGCAAAGCACCTGAAATTGATTATGCTTCTATTGAACAAAAAGCTGGAAAAGCAACTCGTGATGGTTCTGGAGCAGTTTTAGCTCATTTAGCAACTCGTGTTGAAAATATGGTTGTGGCTTCTGCTGATTTGAGCAATAGCGACAAGACTGATAATTTCTTAAAGAAAACAACTCATTTTAGAAAAGGTGATTTTTCTGGTCAATTTCTACAAGCTGGTGTTTCGGAATTAACGATGGCAGCTTTGATGACAGGAATGAGTTTGCATGGTAGTATTATTCCTGCTTGTGCGACGTTTTTTGCATTTTCTGATTATATGAAACCTGCGATTCGTGTTGCAGCTTTGATGGAAACGCCTGTGATTTTCATTTGGACGCACGATGCATTTAGAGTAGGTGAAGATGGTCCGACGCATCAGCCAATCGAGCAAGAAGCGCAAATTCGTTTGTTAGAAAAATTGCAAAATCATTCTCACAAAAACAGTTTCTTAGCTTTGCGTCCAGCAGATGTACATGAAGCAACAGTTTCTTGGAAAATGGCTTTAGAAAATCGGGATACTCCATCAGGTATGATTTTGTCTCGTCAAGGAATTACTAATTTGCCAAATTCTTCTTACGAGAATGCTTTACGCGCTGAAAAAGGCGGTTATGTTGTAGAAAATACAGAAAGTGATTTAGATATTGTTTTAGTAGCAAATGGCTCGGAAGTAGCGACTTTAGTAGCTGGTGCGGCATTGCTTCGTGCTGAAAATGGTTTGAAAGTTCGTGTTGTTTCTGTTCCATCAGAAGGTGTTTTCAGAGATCAATCCGCTGATTACCAAGAAAGTGTTTTGCCTACGGCTGTGCCTAAATTTGGCTTGACGGCTGGTTTGCCAGTGACACTTCAAGGTTTAGTTGGTGCGAATGGTAAAGTTTGGGGATTAAGTCATTTTGGTTATTCTGCGCCTTACACGGTTTTGGATAAGAAATTTGGTTTCACCCCTGAGAATGTTCAAAAACAAGTGATTGAGTTTCTTAAATAAAATCATTCAATTTTTATAAGATACAAGCCTAATGGTAAGCCTCAAACGCTTGCTATTAGGCTTTTTTAATTTTATTTTCATGAATACAAACAACATTAATAAAAAGCCACTTTTAATCAATTTAAATGAACGAAAATTTAAAGCGTTGAGCAATTCTAGTAATGGCGAAGTTGGATCAGGTACTATTTTTCATTATCGACAAGATACGGATATTATTTGGGCAACTTATCAAGGAGGAAGCATCAAATTCGGCACATTAAGTGGCTCAATTAAAGATAATAAACTGCAATTTCATTACCAACATCAAAATATGACAGGAGAATTTATGACTGGAAAATGCCAGTCCATTATTAAAATAAAAGATGATAAAATACAGTTACATGAGACTTGGCAATGGACTTCTGGAGATTTTTCTAAAGGTAATTCTATTCTTCAAGAAATAATGTGAATTAAGAGTTAAATAAAACCAATAAAGCCTGATTGCTAGGTTTTTATAAATTAAAATATCTTTAAATTACATAAGGAAATAATAGTTTTATAGCCAAAAAAGCTTAAATCTACTAATTCATATTAAAAATAGCTTTTTCAATTATCACATTTTAGAAATAACAATTTGTATTTTATTGACAATCATTCTTAAATCTCAATTTTCAACTTTTAATTCGCATAAGTAATTAATTCTTAGAAAGAAGACTACAACAATTGCATTTTTTTACCGAAAAAGCAGAAATTATTAATAAATACCTCTTAAAAGAACACAATATTGAAACGTCATTTATTGAAATAAAAACGACTGGAGCCGTTCAACTAGATTGTCCTAGTTGTTTCTGCACCTCTGGTGATATTGTAGAAATTAGAGTAAATAGCCCTCTTGAAAGTTCATTAAATAACTTAAATTTTTAGGCTCATTGACAATTTTTGCCTTTTAGTCCAATATGGACTTGTCTCATTGTTCTAACTCTTTGAAAAACAACGGGGCAAGCCACCGCTGGATTAAAAAATATTCATTCTGGCAAAAATTGTCAATGAACCAATTTTTATAAGGAATAATATCCATTTCCTTAGTCGAATTAATACATATTTGAAAGCCTAAATAGGTTTCTTAATCCATTTAGGCTTTTTTGTTTTATTGCAATTAAATGCATCATTTATTCATTATTAAGGCTTCAATCAATTCATTATCTCGTCTATTTTGAACATGTTTTGAATCTTCCAATAAGATCGCTTTTTTAACGGTTGGTAATATTTTTGATGCTCTTTTTAACATCTTTTTTCCTGGAAAAATAACATCATGCTTTGCTCCGATTAAGGTAATTGGAGTTTTTATCAACTTAGCCTCTCCTTTAGTTATCGTTGGCATAGGCGTAAAATCCATATCAAAATGAATAAAAACTTTAGAAAGGTATTGTATTGCAAATTCATCTCTATCCGTAAAAACCTCATATAAGAATTTTTCGATGTATTTCGGATTTTTGGTACTCATATATCTTCTCATTGGAATAAACATTTTAATTAATGCTCGCAGCGGGTTTCCATTGACAATATACGCAGGGGCAGCCATAAAAACTTCTTTGATTTTCGCCCCATTGTGAATAAGCGTTTTCAAAATAACTAAACCACCAAATGAAAAACCAACAAGTGTAACATCATTAATGCCTAAACTATCAATCACTTCATTCATCCAAATACCATAAGAGTCATCTTTCATACTTAACCTTGTACCATCGCTTTTGTTAGGTTGAGCAAGTACATCAATTGAAAACACTTGATATTTTGAGCTAAGATTAGGGTACGTTTCCAATCCAATCGGAGCGCAACCATTAGAACCATGAATAATTATTAAAGGTGGATTAGAAGCCTCACCTGTTACAATTATATTAGTTTTTCCATAACGAGTATCAATAAATTGAGTAGTATAAGCAATGCCTAATTCATTTAATTTTTGATTATATAGACCTAAAATCTCTTTTTTTCCTGCCTCAGACTTAAACAATGATTTCATTTTTATACTTTTAGGACAAATTTACTAAAATTCATTAATTAGGACAAGTTTACTAATGAAAAATACAAGAAAAAAAATATTAAATACTTCTAAAATTCTATTTAACAAATTTGGTTATAGCCAAGTCACTATTAGAATGATTGCCCTTCAATTAAAGATGAGTTCAGGCAATTTGAATTATCATTTTAAAAAAAGGGAAAATATTTTAGAAGCATTGTATTTTGAAATGGTTGAAGTGTTTGATCAGCGAATTAAAGAACTTGATGAGCAATCGAGTTCTTTGAAAGTCATCAAACAGGAAATTCAAAAAAGTATGATCCGAATGGTCGAGTATAAGTTTTTTTGGACAGATTTATTCAATCTCCTAAAACATAATAATAATATCAGAAAACACTTTGAAGAAGCATATCAAAACCGAATAAAAGGGCATCAGTTTTTATTTAAAATGCTTATCACCAAAAAACTATTACAAGAACCTGCTTTTAGAAATGAGCATCAATTTTTGATAGAAAGAATGACGGATTATAGTAATACATGGCTATATGCTTCTTCGTTGTATGAACAAAAAGAAATCAATACAACCTATATTGAGCATCAAGCCAATATTTTGTTGTCTATGTACTATCCTTATCTTACAGATTTAGGTAAAAAAGAATTTAGAATGCTTATTCCTAAGTAACAGAATTATTAATCCAAAACCTAAATAATTATTTTTTTTAAAAAACACTCTAAAAAAGCACTATTCTTTTCAAAATGACCTGCGAATTTACACATGATTATTAAGACTAATTAAACCTTCTTCCCTATTTTTATTTTTGGAATAATATTAATGCCTTCAATTCACGACTCTCTTCAATGCCAAAAGTATTTTATATTATAATCATTCAAAGTGAATAAATTATGCGAATTAAAAGTTGAGAATGATTGTCAATAAAATACAAATTGTTATTTTTAAAATGTGATAATTGAAAAAGCTATTTTTACTATGAATTAGTAGATT
>CAKZLL010000414.1 GCA_937125475.1 uncultured Saprospiraceae bacterium
CATCAAATTTGGCAACGTGGCAATACTTTTACTTATACTTTGACAACAGAAAAATCTGATTTGATGACTATCGAAATTGACGCGGATCAAATGTTTCCAGATACAAAACGGAAGAATAATATATTTCAATTTTAATTTATAATTTAGAGATAAGACAATTATGCGAATTATTTTTTACGCGCTCTCTTATATTGAAAAAAATAATAATAAATGAGTTGATACAGCTTTAATTATTGAAAATTAATATACTCGAAATAAGGCGAGATGGTATTTTTAATAGCAATAACAATTAGTTTTTTAATATTTACGTTAAATTATCAATTATCCCTATAAATAACGCTTGTTGTATTAGTAATTTTGAATAAAAAGTTTGAAATTACACACTTCTTTCTATCCACTGCACAAAAAAATAAGATCATTTATATTAATAGGTTTTGAAAGCTTTTTTAAACCAATTAATATAAATGATCAATCAAAAAAAATTACGGTTTTTGTTCAAATAATTAAAACACTAAATAAGTAGTCGAACACACTTAATTAATAAAACAGGACTAATCTTAAAAAAAGTAATTGATGAGTTTTTATCATTCAATGCTTTGATAATTAATTAGTTATGTGTTTTTATTAATATTAAAAACAATTGTTATTCAAATTTTATATGCTCACTTCAAGCTATATTTTAGTTGTCTTTACTAATAAAGACAACTAAAATATAGTTTGAAGTGCCTAACTCGTGCAATACAAAGGAACATTTAAATGAACATGAAACAAAAACTGTTAATCTACTTATTACTTATTTATTCCATAGATTCTTACTCACAAATCACTATTGATACAGCTGTTGGAAATAAAATTTATCAGTCGATTAAGTCTTTTATTTATAACGATGAGATTGATAAAGCCAAACAATTACTTCCTAATATCGAGATGATATTTAAACAATCTAAGACAGAAACAGATAGTTTAAAATGGTACGATCAATTGTATAAAATAGGAAAAGTATATCAAAGTAAAGGCTACTGGACAAATGGATTGCCATTGTTTCAAAAAACATTACCACTCGCTCAAAATTTATTTGGGGAGCATGATATTATTACAGGAAAGGTCTATTTTAATATGGGGCATTGCTTTGCTGAAAAAAGGTATTCCAGTCATGCGATAGAAGCATTTGAAAAAGCGATTTTTATTTTTAAAAAAGAACGAGGCATTCAACATCATTTTGTAGCAATTACCTATAATGCGATTGCAAATGTTTATACTGATGAATTAAAATATCAAAAGGCTTTGGCTTATTATCAAAAAGCATTGAGTATTTATCAGTCTCAGAATGAGTTAGTTAGGAAAGGTGTGGTTTTCAATAATATTGGTTCATTATATGAAAAAATGAACAATTACGGGAAGGCTAAAAAATATTTTTATCAAGCTATTGAAATTTATAAACCTTTAGCTAAAGAGGAATATGAGAATAGTTATATGTACCCTTATTTTAATTTGGCAGAGACTTTTAATAAAGAAAAGGAATATGAAAAAGCATATTTTTATATAAAAAAGGTACAAGGTTTTCAAGAAAAAAATAAAGGTTATCCGATTGATTTAGCAGATACTTATAGTTTGTTAGGAAATATTTACACGAATAAAAACAAATTGGATTCTGCTCAATATTTTATTAGACAAGCACTGAAATTGTTGCATAAAAACTTAGATCAAAAGCATCCAAAGTTAGTTGAAAATTATACTTTGTTGGGTAATATTTATTTGAAAGGCAATGATTTAGATTCTGCATTAAATACCTTTCAACAAGCTTTAGCAAGTAGTATGTTATCTTTTTCTAATTTTAAAAATATTTTTGCGAATCCTGTTCCAAATAAAGAAATAGGGACAAGTGATTTGCTTTTCGCATTAAAGCAAAAAGCAACTGCTTTCCATAAAAAGTATGATCAAACAAACAATATGAAGTGGCTAAAAGAGGCACTGAAAACTTGTTTAATCGCAGATGAATTTGCCCAAAATATGCGAATTGCACTTTCTTATCCAGACCAAGTAAAATTACTTCAGAGAATGACTGGAGTGTATCAAGTAGGAGCAAATATAAGTTATATTTTATTTGAATTGACTCATCAGGATAATTATAAAGAACGGATTTTCTTCTTCTCTGAAAAGAAAAAAGCAACAACACTGTCGAATATTCTGACTAATGTGAAAGCTAAAAAATTAAGTGGATTACCTGCTTCAATACTTCAAAAAGAGAAGGATTTAGCAGCAGAATTAGCTTTTTATAACACAGAAATTCAATTGGCTAAATCAGAAGAGAATAAAAATGATAGTGTAATCGTGGCTAATTTTGATAGTCTGTTTTATTATAGCCAAGAATACGATGATTTAATTGAAGAAATAGAAGAAAATTATCCTAAATACTATAAACTTAAACACGACCATAAGGTAATTTCTAGCAGACAATTGCAATCTTTATTGGATGGAAATGCGGCGATTATATCTTATGCTTTAGATACCCATCAAATTATTATAACGGTTTTAACTGATACATCTTTCCGCGTTTTTAAACAGCCTCTTGATACGGAATTGTTTAATTTAGATAAAACTGCCTTTAGTCTTCATAAATTATTACAACGTAGAAATCTCATTCAAAAACGCTATAAAGATCGATTTATTTATAATAGCCATATTTTATATCAATACCTTATTGCACCAATTGCAGCACATATAAAAGGGCAAGAAAAATTGATTATCATTCCTGAAGGCACGCTGAATTATTTACCTTTTGAAGTGTTGATTGCCCATAATCATGAGCGTGAATTTCAAAATATGCCTTATTTAGTTAAAGATTTTGAGGTTTCTTATCATTATTCTTCAACGCTTTATGCGGATTATACCGAGCGTAGATCATATAAGAAAGGACGCGCATTTTTGGGAGTTGCACCTATATTTGACAAAATACCTTCTGCTGATTTGGTGGTTAATCGTCAATTTGGAGCATTGCTTTGGTCAGAAAGAGAAGTAGATGAAATCGAAATGCTTTATGATAATGAACAATTTATGCCACACATATTGAAACGAAAGGAAGCAAATGAGGCGAATTTTAAGGCGATATTAAAAAAACAGAATTATCGAGTAATACATATTTCTTCTCACGGATTTGCGGATACGAAAACCCCTGAATTGTCTTGGATTGCTTTTTGTCAACCAGAAGAAGAATCAAATGGCTTTTTGTACGCGAGTGAAGTTTATAATTTAGAACTTAAAACGAATTTAGTCGTTCTGAGTAGTTGCGAAAGTGGCTTAGGAGTATTGGCAAATGGGGAAGGAATGATTTCTACGAATCGAGGTTTTTTGTACGCAGGAGCGTTAAATATGCTTTATTCTATATGGAAAATCAATGATAAATATACTTACGAGTTAATGCTTGGTTTCTATACAAATATGTTTGATGGAATGAATTATTCTGCGGCACTTCGCCAAACAAAATTAGAAATGATTAATCGAGGAAGGGTATCAGCTATCCCAACAAATTGGGCTGGGTTTTTATTGTTAGGACAATAAAAATAAGTAACAAAAGCCTATTAATTTTGGTTTTTTTGATCATTTTTGTCAAAGCTAAATTTTATCAATTAAAGCAAATTTATAATTGTTTGAAAGCCAAGAGTTAGATAGGAGACACACTTTCAAAGTGCCTCCTATCTTTAGTAATAATTGTCAATCAACCTTAATTTTTAATAATTCGCTCATGAATTATTCCATTAATACGTAAAATATATACACCATCAGCCAAATAATTGGTTGGAATAGTGGCTTCTTTTACCATATTAAAAGTGTGGGAACGAATTAATTTACCTTGAATATCAAAGATTTCGATACTTTCTATCATGTTATTTCCTTCAACTATTTCTACAAAAACAACATCAGAAAAAGGATTCGGATAAACATTAATTCTTTCGTTCACTTTCATCTCTGAACTACTTGTTGTAGTTGTTACATTAACGACAACCGTCGCAATATCACATTGATTATTACAAGGATCATTATCACAAACTTGATACGTGAATACATCTGTTCCAACAAAATTAGTTGGAGGAAGATAAGTAAACGTTGAGTCTGATGCTTTGGTAACTGTACCAACATTTGTAGAACTTGGAAAAATAGAAATCGTTAAATCATCGCCATCAATATCATTATCATTGGCTAAAACATCAATATTAACTGGGATGTTTTGAGTGGTCGTACTGTTGTCATTCAATGCATGCGGCTGATGATTAGACGGATAAAAAACACCATTTACATTAAATACAGACGGAATACCATTCATATAACTAACTTCATTAGAAAAATCAGATGCTCGAACACTATTATTCGCAGCTTGCACTTGAATATAATACAATGGAGCATTGGTCTGAACACCTCCAAATATTGTTGAATAAGAAGATAATAACAAAACACCATTAATAGTGTCATAAGTAATTTCCATATCATTCCCAGCAGGAGAGGCAGCAATAACATTTAAAATAGTTAAGTTATTTTCATCAAAATTGATGTGAAAATCGAGTGCCGTTAAATTAGAAGCTGTATTTGTATAATAAACAGGAATATTAAAAATACAAGCATTGTTTTCCATAACAATATTATTAATATCCAATCTAATATTATCAGCATTTCTCCAATTGGGTTGTGTGGCTGGATTTCCTGTCCAAGATTGATCTGCATCTCCCTTTACAATACCATGAATTAATAGAGAATCGTATGTATTACACCAAGCCCCATAATTAGTTGTTACATCTAGGCAAGGATCAATAATAGGAACATTAGTATTATCATAAGTACTAAAGTTTGGATTATTCTGGACGGTATTGTCAGTACAAAATTCAACATCTGGAGTCGCCCCTGTAGAACCAGAAAATTCTACAATTTGACCAAATATTCGGTCAGTAATTTGATCTCGATCAAGTGCTGTGATAAATCCATCTTTATTAACATCTAAAGCAATGAATTGATAAACTGTTAAGCCTAAAGGCATATTTACTGCTGTTTGACCCGCTAAATATTGATCTTGACCATTGAGTACAGGCAAAATATCCATAAAAGATAAATTATTAGAAATATCTTTATTTACGGTAATAGCAGAATGATTTAGATTGATATTGAAACGCCCCGTATTATCTGGCGCGACTATATTATTTAATTCAACACAAGCATTATCTGTTTCTACTATATTTGTCGGACTAGCTAGATTATTTCCTACAAAAGGTTTCATGATATCATTATGATAAATCACTCGACCATTCAAAACGGTATCGCCGCTAATTGTCCAATGTCCTGCCTTCCCAGCTGAGTACCTAAAGTAAGTATTAAAGTTTTCTTTTACCTCTACAATACTAAAATTGGCAGTTTCACCAACATCAAAAGAAGATTTTAAATCAAATTCCAAACAAAACAAATCATCAATCAAAGTCGTTGATGCCATTACGTTGGTTAAAATTTGATTGTAATGCAATGAAATCGTTATTATATTAGAACCCGTAGGTGCATAAATAAAATAATCAATCGCATTGTTAGAATAAGCGCCATTATTGCTAAGGACATTACCAAGGTACAATGCGCCATTATTAAAGCCAGGTTTAGCTATTAGTTTAGACGTATCATAAGTCATTGAAATATCATAGCCAATAATTCCATTGGCTAGAATAGCTGTATTTTTAAAAGGCACACAAATAGACGAAGAATTTAAGTCTATGCAATTCGTATCAATATCACCAATATCATACAAGCAATTGAAACTAATGTAAATCGAATCAGTTGAAGCAGTATTACAGCTATCTATGACAGTGCAAAGGTACATTCCAGCGGTA
>CAKZLL010000415.1 GCA_937125475.1 uncultured Saprospiraceae bacterium
ATCTTGAAAATACATTGATTGCAGGAATAGAGGTTAGTACTAATTTAGAGGGAAAAATCGGCCCAATTCCTTTTAAAGTTTGGGCAGGTTATACTTATACTTATCCAGGGAATTTGGATTCTATTCGCATTCGTAACGAGAATTATCTTGAAAATTTTGCGAAAGCTTTTACTTTAAATGATCAATCTGTTTTGCCTTCTATTTTGACTAATCGAAGCACGCATGTCGCTCGTTTTGATATAGAGTTTTATTTGAAAAAATTGACTCTCGGATTTTCTGCTAATTATGATGGTTATTTACACAACATTGATCCTGTTTTGGAAGGAAAAGGTGCATGGGGTGAATTTATTGCTTCTCTCGGAACGGATTTGCTTTTGCCTGGAGTTGTTGATTTTAGAAATAATAACCCAAAAGATAATGTTATTTTTGATGTGAAATTAGGATATAAGATCAATAAAAATCATCAATTAAATGCGATTGTCAGCAACTTAGGAAATCGAACTTATGCCACGCGTCCTGGTCGAATGAATGCATTTAGAACCTTTAATTTGAAATATACATTGACACTCTAATATGATTTTGCTTATGCAAAAAGTAGGGATGCAGATGAGGCTTGCGTCCCTATTTTAATTTTTTACTAAACAACCTATAAGATTAATTTAAGTTGTTGAATTGCTTTTTTATAAAAATAAGGAATAATGCCTAATAAAAGCGGAGGCAGCCAAATCCCTAAGCTAAAAATAATGCCTTGAGGTACACTGATTTCTTTAGGAAAAGCAGCGTATTTTGCTAAAATTACAGCCGATAAATAGAGGTAGCCAACACATAAAAGTCCAATTACTATCCATATTTTATCAGGGAAAAAAATACCTAAACTTATTAAGATCGGCAAGCACAAAAGGCTGGAGTATCCAATAGCAATTTTAATTTTAGACCATAAAAATTGATGCGGGTTTTGTGCGAAAATCCATACAAAATAGGATTTTTCAGGCTTGGCATAAAACGACATACACGTACCAAAAATAATCAATAAGGTAAATATTCCGAGATTGAAGTTATTGGCAATAATCCCCATATATAACAAAAAATAAGCAAAAGGAAATACCAAAAAAGCCTTGCGAAAACCTACCGTAAACTCAAAAGGAAAGCGATAAAAAGGCGTTGGAATAGTATAATTGAATTGATGGTTAGTATTAAAAAAGACTAGAATATTCGCAATTAATAATAAAACAATTGCAACAAGCCAAGCATTCATTCCAATCAAAAATAAGCAAAATGGCAGAACCATTAATGTATTTTCTATGGCTCTTATTTTTAAATAAGCTTGATCCGAAAAACAAGATTTTAAAAAATCATTTCGATGTTTTTCGCTTAAAATACTCAAGAAACTAACCGCTATAAATGCATGTAAATAAATGGCATAGCTCGTTTTTATAAACAAAAAATAAGATAAAACAAGAAATGCAATCATACTAAATAAGTAACCCAAAATAGGAGGCAGCCCAAAAGCTAAAAGTTTTCGGTTGAGCATTTTATATTGTAACGCAAAATAGTATTTCATTCAAATGATTTTGAAATATCTGTCGTTGTTAGTATTAAAAAATTACACATTCGATATTTGATTTTTAAGCTCTGTATCTCGAATGTATCATTTTGTTCTAGTATTTTATTCTACCGTAATGCCATCTTCAATAGAAACTTGATAAGGCGTTAGAGTTCGGTCGAATTTTGTTTGATAAGCTAAAGCTGCTTTTTCAATAAATTCCTCCACAAAATCTTTTTTAATAATATTAATGGTACAACCACCAAAACCACCGCCCATCATTCGACTACCTAAAATATTGGCTTCATTTCTGGTTAGATCCACTAAAAAATCCAATTCTTTACAACTCACTTCATAGTTATATTGCAAGCTATGATGAGATTCATAAATCAATTCGCCTAACTGATCTAATTTGCCCGCTTTGAGTGCCTTTGTTGCTGCCAAAACGCGATTATCTTCACTTATGACATGTTTACAGCGATTATAAACTACTTCCGAAAGCTTTTTTTTAAACCCCATTAGTTTTACTAACGAAACATCTCTTAAATTGACAATAGTCGGATACTTTTGTTGAAGCGCTTTTACACCTATTTCACATTGTAATCTTCGTTCATTATAAGCTGAATTGGCTAAAGAATGAGATACATTAGTATCTAGCAGCAAAAGTTGATAATCGCCCAATTCTAATGGGAAATATTCAAACTCCAACGATCGACAATCCAAAAGCATCACTTGATTTTTGCGCCCCATGACACTCGCAAACTGATCCATAATACCGCACTTAATACCGACAAAATGATGTTCTGCCATTTGAGATGCTTTAATTAATTGCCAGTTATCAAACCCTAAATCAAATAACACATTCAGTGCAACAGCCAAACTACATTCTAATGCAGCGGAAGAACTCATGCCGCTCCCAATCGGAACAGTGCCATCAAACGAACCATCAAAACCACTTAGATCTGCGCCTAATTTTTGTAACTCAGACACAACGCCCATCACATAATTTTCCCAACCACTTTTGACAGGCTGAAAATCTTTCAAATCAAATTGATGCGTTATTTGAAAATGTTCAGATAAAATATTACAAGTACTTTCCGTTCCATTTTTCCAAACTTTAAAGGTTGATTTCTTATCAATAGCAGCAGGTAATACAAAACCATCATTATAGTCTGTATGTTCGCCTATGATGTTAATTCTACCCGAAGCATGCGCGATTATTTGCTTTTTCATATTCTTAATAGTCATTTTATAAAAAAACATTTAAGCCAATCTAGACTTAAATGTTTTGTAAAGTTATATTGATTATGCGAATTAAGAGTTTGATAAAATCAATAAATTCTGATTGTTAGGTATTTATAAATTAAAATATTTTTAAATTATATAAGGGGGGTAATAGTTTTATAGCCAGAAAGGCTTAAATGGGCTAATTCATATTAAAAATAGCTTTTTTAATTATCATATTTTAAAAATAAAAATTTGTATTTTATTGACAATCATTCTCAACTCTCAATTTTCAACTTTTAATTCACATTGACTTATTAAAAGTATAAAAAAGAACGAATCTTTTAATTATTTAAAGGTCCATTCATTCAAATATCGAACAAAAATCTTAGCAATATTACGAGCATCATCAATGCCTCGGTGATGTGTACCATCTAATTTAATATCCTCTAAAGCCAATGCTCCTTTCATTCCAATTGGTCGTTTAGTAGGTTTTATTTTATGGTATTGATGCTTTACACTGATGTGTTTTTTTAGCCAATCTTTATCCAATCCATGCAATTTGCAATCATGTTTAAATTGGCTTTTATCATAAAAACCCCATGAACAAAGCCAATATTCTTGATCAAAATTGTGAATCCAATCCAGAAAAGCTTGATGAGCTGCAGGATAAAGTGGTGCATCATCGACCATATCTTGCGTAATTGAGGTCAATTTAGTACAAAAATCGGATAATTGTGGAGCTAGGCTCGGTTTGACAAAAGTATTAAATTCGCCCTCCGTCTCACCTGCTTCATTAATGGCGATTGCGCCAATTTCTATAATTTCATTCGGAGCTAATCGCTTGCCGTTCCAGCAAGTTGCCTCCAAATCTAATACGATATATATCATTGTTTTTGGTTTTGAGTGTATTAATTTTTGTGTTTCATACAGATTTTAAAGTGGGATAGTTCCATGCTTAATAAATAAGAAAATAAAAACATGTGCTTTTTTGTAATGTGATTGCATTGCAAATTTTCGCATGAAAAAGTAGAATTTTTTTCATTATTGAATAAAACAAAGAAAAACTAAAAGAATATTTGTAAGAAATTTTATATGTTATAAATCCTTTTAGAGCATTAAAATATTTTCAAAACAAAAATTATAAGAAATTTATTCTTTCAAAATTAAAATGATCCAAATTATAATTTTTCCAAATCATAGCGTAAAACAAAAAAACGACTACTTGAAATTGCAAAGACTAATTTGTTAATAAAAGTAATTATTGTTTATTTTAATTGTAATGATTGACCTGTTTTAATAAGAAAATGATAATTAATTCCTTCTTTTTTTGTTAAATTCGATCCCTTTTGAATTTGACAAAAGGGGATTTGTTCAATGTGGGGAAAATTACACACAGATGGAAAATAAAGGAAAAGAACAAGGATTATATGTCCCTCAATTAGAAAAAGACTCTTGTGGTATTGGTTTAATTGCCAATTTGGATGGAAGAAAAACTCATAAAACAGTTGAAGATGCTTTGTCTATGTTAACCAATATGGAACATAGAGGAGCTTGTGGTTGTGAGCCAAACACAGGGGATGGAGCAGGAATTTTAATACAATTACCTCATAATTTTTTTAAGCATAAAGCGAAAGAACTAGGTTTTGAATTACCAGAATTTGGTAAATATGGTGTTGGTGTTGTCTTTTTTCCAAAGGATAGAAATCTACGTCGTCAGTGCCGAGTACTATTCAACGATTATATAGATGATTTAGGTTTTGAAACCTTAGGCTATCGAAAAGTACCAACCGATAATGAAGAAGTAGGTAATTCTGCTTTATCAGTAGAGCCTAGAATGGAGCATGTTTTTGTGAAATCCAATGAAAATTGGGATGAAAAAACACTCGAACGAAAATTATTTATTCTACGTAAATTCTCTGTTCATAATATTCATACGACTTTTCCACAAACTAAAGATCAATTTTATATTGCTTCTTTTTCCTATAAAACTATTGTATATAAAGGTCAATTAACGACGTTTCAATTGCGCTCGTATTTTCCAGATCTTCATGATGAGCGTGTTAAATCTGCAATTGCATTAGTACATTCTCGTTTTTCAACGAATACTGTTCCGCAATGGCGCTTAGCTCAACCGTTCAGATATATTGCTCACAATGGAGAAATTAATACGATCACAGGAAATGTCAATTGGTGGAGAGCCAAGGAAAAACAGCTTGTAGCGGAGTTGTTTACAGAACAGGAATTAAAATTAATCCTACCTGTTATTGGAGATGGCTTGTCAGATTCGGCTTGTTTTGATAATGTTTTGGAATATATGGTATTGAGCGGACGCTCTTTACCTGCTGCTTTAATGATGATGATTCCAGAAGCTTGGCAAGATGATCTGCATATGCCAGATTATAAAAAATCTTTTTATCAATATCATGAAAATTTGATGGAGTCTTGGGATGGTCCAGCTTCTATCGTTTTTACAGATGGAATTTTGGTCGGTGCGACTTTAGATAGAAATGGTTTGCGTCCTTCTCGATATTTAGTGACTAATGATGATACTTTGATATTAGCTTCTGAAGCTGGCGCATTAGAGGTTGATCCTGCAAAAGTAGTGATGAAAGGACGTTTGCAGCCAGGGAAAATGTTGATCGTAGATTTGGACGAAAAGCGAATTGTAGGAGATGAGGAGTTAAAAGAAACGATTTGTCAGCGTTTGCCTTATCAAGAATGGCTTCAAGAAAACGAAATTAGCTTAAAAGACATACCTGCTACGGAAGGAGTAAGAGCGCAAATTCGTATTGACGAAAAGACGCTTTTTAAGAATCAGCAGGCTTTTGGATATACCAAAGAAGACCTTAAATATTTGCTAGAGCCAATGATTAAGGCAGGCAAAGACCCGATTGGTGCAATGGGAATAGACACGCCTTTGGCTGTTTTATCTCATCAATCTCAGCATTTAGGAAATTATTTCAAACAGTTATTTGCGCAAGTCACTAATCCTCCGATTGATCCGATTAGGGAGCGTTCGGTGATGTCTTTACAAATGCTATTGGGTGGAATGGAGGACATTACTCATCCGAGTCCAATCAATTGTAAAGCTATTCGTTTGGATCATCCTGTTTTGTCTAATGAAGATTTGGCGAAGCTGAAATACATACATCATCCTGATTTTAGATCTGGTGTGATTAATATTGTATTTAATGGAGATGGACAAAAAGGACGTTTAAAAGCGGCATTGGATCATATCTGTGCAATTGCAGAAGATTACGCTCGAAATGGCGTAGAAATGTTGGTATTGTCGGATCGAAATATTAATGGCAAATTAGCACCTATTCCGTCATTATTGGCAACTGGTGCGGTACATCATCATTTGATTCGTCGTGGTTTACGTGCTAATACCTCTTTAATTATTGAAGCTGGTGATGTTCGTGAAACGCATCATTTTGCTACGCTAATTGGTTATGGTGCGAGTGCAGTTAATCCATATATGGCATTTTCTACATTGGCAGGATTGAAAAAGAAAGGGCTATTTCCAGATACGGGCTATTTAGAGCTATATAAGATATACGAAAAAGCGATTGGAAAAGGGCTTTTAAAAATTATGTCAAAAATTGGTATTTCAATGTTGCAAGCTTATCAAGGGGCGCAAATTTTTGAAATATTAGGTTTGAATAGTGAAGTAGTTAATAAATGTTTCAAAGGTTCTGTATCAAGAATTGAAGGATTAAGTTTTAACGGTATTGCTCAAGAAGTGTTAGTCCGTCATAAATTGGCTTTTCCAGATAATCCTAAACAAAATCCTAAACTAGAAGTTGGCGGTTTTTATCAATGGAAACATCGAGGTGAAAAACACATCTTCAATCCTCAAACGGTTCATTACCTACAATATTCTACTAGAACAGGCGATATTGATTTATATAGAAAATACGCTAAACTAGTCAATGATCAAGTAGAAAAGGCTTGTACATTGCGCGGTTTATTTGAATTTAGAAAAGGAAAATCTATTCCAATCGAACAAGTAGAATCGATTGAAAATATATTGAAACGCTTCGTTACTGGTGCAATGTCGTTCGGCTCGCTTTCTCATGAAGCGCATTCGATGATTGCGGTCGCTATGAATAGAATTGGCGGAAAAAGTAACAGTGGAGAAGGCGGTGAAGATCCGATTCGTTTCAAAACAAAAGAAAATGGAGACTCTGAACGCTCTGCTACTAAACAGATCGCTTCTGGGCGTTTTGGTGTAACAAGTTACTATTTGACAAATGCGGATGAGCTCCAAATCAAAATGGCACAAGGCGCGAAACCAGGAGAAGGCGGTCAATTACCAGGGCATAAAGTTGATAATTGGATCGCCCGTGTCCGAAACTCCACTCCTGGAGTAGGTTTGATTTCTCCACCTCCACACCACGATATTTATTCAATTGAGGATTTAGCGCAGTTGATTTTTGATTTGAAGAATGCCAATCGCAAAGCTCGAATTAATGTAAAATTAGTATCAAAAGCTGGTGTCGGGATTATTGCTTCTGGTGTGGCAAAAGCTCATGCTGATGCGATTTTAATTTCGGGTCATGATGGCGGTACAGGTGCTTCGCCTTGGAGTTCTATTCGCCATACAGGTTTACCTTGGGAATTAGGTTTGGCGGAAAGCCATCAAACTTTGGTGAAAAATAAGCTTCGTGATCGGGTAACACTTCAAACTGATGGACAAATCAGAACGGGGCGCGACATTGCGATTGCGACGCTTTTAGGTGCAGAAGAATGGGGCGTTGCGACGGCTGCTTTGGTGGTTGAAGGTTGTATTATGATGCGTAAATGTCATATGAATACTTGTCCAGTTGGTATCGCGACGCAAGATCCAGAATTGAGAAAGCGTTTTGCTGGGGAAGTTGATTACTTGATTAATTTCTTCCGTTTCTTGGCACAAGATATGAGAGAACACATGGCGCAATTAGGCTTTAAGACCGTTAATGAAATGGTCGGAAAAGTGGAAATGCTTCGTGTTAATAAGAATTTAGAATATTGGAAATATAAAGAACTGGATCTAAGTCCAATTTTATATAAAGAACCAGCCGACGAAGACGAAATTCAGTACAAATCAGTAGAACAAGATCATGGTTTGGATGATATTTTGGATTGGAAGTTGATTGAAAAAGCACGTCCAGCACTCGACAATCAAACACCTGTAACAGGCGAATTTAGAATTGTAAATGTTGATCGTGCTGTTGGTACAATGCTTTCTAATGAGATTAGTAAACGCTATGACGGTGAAGGTTTACCAGCAGGTACAATCAAATTTAAATTCAAAGGATCAGCAGGACAAAGCTTTGGTGCATTTAGTGCAAAAGGACTTTTCTTTGAGTTAGAAGGCGAATCTAATGATTATTTTGGAAAAGGATTATCGGGTTCAACACTAGTCGTTTATCCAGATGCAACGGCAACTTTTAACGCAAGTGAAAATATCATTATCGGAAATGTGGCATTGTATGGCGCGACTTCGGGCGAAATCTTTGTAAAAGGAATGGCAGGAGAACGTTTTGCCGTTCGTAATTCTGGCGCAACAGCCGTTATTGAAGGCATTGGCGATCATGGTTGTGAGTATATGACTGGCGGTTTAGTGGTTTGTTTAGGTAAGACAGGACGTAATTTTGCCGCAGGAATGAGTGGAGGTGTAGCTTTTGTTTTTGATGAAAATAGAAACTTCGAGTCACGTTGTAATATGGAAGGAGTTGATTTAGATCCATTAGAAGAAAAGGATTTAGATACAATTTACCAATTGTTAGTTAAGCATAAAGAGTATACAAATAGTGATCGTGCAGCGTATATGCTTAGGAATTGGGAGAAAGTCCAGCAACAATTCATCAAGGTAATGCCAATTGAATACAAACGAGTACTCAAAGAACAGGCAGCAGCTAAAAAAGCAGCCCAAACAGAATTAGTAGCAGCTTAATTAATTGTTTTTTGGGCAAACTAGAGATCCGATCCCTTGAAGGGATCAGATCTCTAAAACTTGAATTTTCAACAAAAAAAAGTAGAAACCATGGCAGATCCAAAAGGTTTTTTGAAATATGAAAGAGAACTACCTTCTTCCAGAGATGTGGCGGAAAGAGTAGAAGATTATAAAGAGTTTTATCAAGAATTTCCACAAGAAAAAACGAAACAGCAAGCTGCTCGTTGTATGGATTGTGGTATTCCATTTTGTCATAATGGTTGTCCATTAGGCAATATTATACCTGAATTTAACGACGCGGTTTATCGGGAAGAGTGGCTTGAAGCGTATCAAATTCTGAGCGAAACGAATAATTTTCCAGAATTTACAGGGCGTATTTGTCCTGCTCCTTGTGAGAAAGCTTGTGTTTTGGGAATTAATAATCCGCCAGTAGCGATTGAACATATTGAAAAGTCGATTGCTGAAATGGCTTTTGAAAAAGGTTATATTCGACCGAATCCACCAGCGACAAGAACAGGAAAAAAAGTAGCAATTGTTGGTTCTGGTCCAGCAGGTTTGGCAGCAGCAGCACAATTGAATAAAGCAGGGCATTTTGTTACTGTTTTTGAGAGAGATGATAGAGCAGGTGGTTTGTTGCGTTATGGTATTCCAGATTTCAAATTGGAAAAATCAGTTATAACTCGTCGTTTGGCGATCATGGAAGCGGAAGGAATTCGTTTCAAAACCAATTCAGATATTGGTGGAAATGTGCCTGTACAGGAAGTTTTAGATGGTTTTGATGCAGTTGTTTTGACAGGTGGTTCGACTGTTCCACGCAATTTGCCGATTGAAGGAAGAGATTTAAATGGCGTTCATTATGCCATGACTTTCTTAAAACAAAACAATCAACGTGTTGCAGGAGATACTTTTTCAAAGGAAGAAGAACTTTTAGCAACAGGCAAAAACGTGCTTGTGATTGGGGGAGGAGATACAGGATCTGACTGTGTTGGTACGTCTAATCGTCACAAAGCGGCTTCTGTTACGCAATTGGAATTATTGGGCAAACCACCAGTAAATCGTGCAGAAAGCACGCCTTGGCCACTTTGGCCATTGGAATTACGCACTTCTTCTTCGCATGAAGAAGGCTGTGATCGTAACTGGGCGGTATTGACAAAAGCATTCGTAGGTGACGAAAATGGAAACCTAAAAGGATTGAAAATTGTCAATATTGAATGGAAAACGCCAGAAGGCGGCGGTCGTCCTACTTTCGTAGAAATAGAAGGATCAGAACGTGAATTGCCTTGTGAGTTAGCACTTTTAGCGATTGGTTTTATTCATCCAAAACACAAAGGAATGCTCGAAGAATTGGGTGTTGAGTTGGATCAACGTGGCAATGTACAAGCAACAAATTATCAAACGAATAACGAAAAAGTTTTCGTAGCTGGCGATATGCGTCGTGGGCAATCATTGGTAGTTTGGGCGATTTCGGAAGGACGAGAAGCAGCTAGGTCGGTAGATGAGTTTTTGATGGGCGAGTCGGCATTGGCAGCGAAAGAAGAGTCATATTTGGCGTTAGAAGATTTTTAGAATATGCTGAATATTGGATTGAAAGCCTTGTAAAGTCACTGTACTTTACAAGGCTTTTTGTTTAGAAAATGGCTTATAATCATTTAATTTATTGGATGATAATTTTTTTAGTTGCCCTACTTTTAGCTGTACCTACACTAAGAAAATAAATTCCTTTAGGTAAATCTGAAATATGAATTGGTTTAAATAGTAAGGATTTATCTATATTCTTGACAATCTGACCATTCGTATTCATTAATTGAATAGATTCAATTTCGCGAATATCTTCCGAAATACTAATATTTAAGTAATCACTTGCGGGATTAGGAAATGTTTTTATTTCAAAATCTGGTTGTCGATAGGATTGAATGGCGCTTAATAATGTAGAATCTATTTCAAATACAACGAAGACATTATGATAACTAAATATAGAACCAAACCTCACATCCCTAAAACGAAGGAATAATAGATATTTCCCCGTTTGTAATGGTTTATCCCAAACTATTTTCCCATCAAATAACCCCATATATACGGTATCTGATGCACTCGGGAAAGTGTACCTCCAATCAAATATTGTATCCATTAAATAATTTAAAACATCGCCATCTGGTTCACTAACGGTAGAATCTATTTGAATTCGACCACTATCAGAAACTGAAATGTACTCGAAAGGATAATTTAAATAAGGGCTACTATTAGGAAAGTGTAGGATGTTAGAAACATTTATACCTGTTTGTATGAAAAAATACATACTATCACTTCCTTCATAATTAACTATATCGTTTACCCAAAAACTATCAACACAACTTATAACATAGTGACCAGGGCCAGGATAATGATGATAACTACTATAAATAGAATGGATAAGGTTTTCTCTTATAGTATCCTTTGAAATAATATTCATAGTAGTATCATAACTACCATCCCCATAAATCATATTGATTATTGGGCGATCTATATTATTTTCTACAGTAGTATATAAATCGATATAAATCTGATACTCAAGTGGAGTTGATAAGGCTTCAAACCGTATTTGTCCGCCCATAATATCTTGGGCATTCACAATGAATACATTGAATAGGCAGGCAATGAGTAAGATGTTTTTTTTCATAAAACTGTTTTTCTAGTAAAACGAAGAGTAGAAATTTTTCTACTTCGGCTTTATTAAATATAGGTTATTTACTTGTCCTTTAAGAATTGAAAAATGAAATAACCTTTTTCTGATAAAAAAATTGGTTTTTTATGGTTTTAAAGTTTTGTTTTTATCGAGTAATTTTCGATAGTAAGAACTTTTGTCAAAAAATGTTATAAAACTTTCCTCTCAAAAAAGTTTTTTTTACCTTTGCGCATGGATACGAAATTTTCACAGCACGACAAATTTTTAGGCGAAGGTTTGACCTTTGATGATGTACTCCTAGTACCAGCCTATTCTGAAGTATTACCACGCGAAGTAGATACTCGTACGCAATTCACGCGCAACATTACATTGAACATTCCGATAGTTTCCGCTGCAATGGATACGGTAACTGAACATCGTTTAGCGATTGCATTGGCAAGGCAAGGCGGTATTGGCATTATTCACAAAAATATGTCAATCGCTCAACAAGCTGAACAGGTTAGAAATGTCAAACGCTCAGAAAGCGGTATGATCCTCGATCCTGTTACATTGGGTATTGATGCAGTCTTGGGAGACGTAGAGGCATTGATGAAACGTTACAAGATTGGTGGTATTCCAATTGTGGATAGAGAACGACATTTAGTAGGTATTCTTACTAATCGTGATATGCGTTTTGAAACGGATTATTCACGCCCTGTTTCTGAATTGATGACTTCAGAAAACCTTATTACAGCACCGATAGGAACAACGCTTAATCAAGCAAGAGAAATTCTTCAACAACACAAAATTGAAAAATTGCCGATTGTTAATGAAGAACGACAATTGGTTGGTTTGATTACCTACAAGGATATTATGAAAGTCAAAGATTATCCGAATGCTTGTAAAGATACTTATGGTCGATTGATCGTTGGTGCAGCAGTTGGTGTGACGCATGATATGTTGGAACGAATTGATGCTTTAGTGGCAGTCGGTGTTGATGCGATTTGTATTGATACGGCTCACGGTCATTCTAAAGGCGTTTTGGATGCGGTTCGCAAAGCAAAGAAACATTATCCAAGTCTTCAAATTGTGGGCGGAAACGTAGCAACAGGAGCAGGAGCAAAGGCATTAGTAGATGCTGGAGTGGATGGCGTAAAAGTCGGTGTTGGACCAGGTAGTATCTGTACAACTCGGGTTGTCGCAGGTGTTGGTGTGCCTCAATTGACTGCAATTTATAATGCTGCGGAAGCGATTCGCGGTTCTGGTGTGCCTATTATTGGCGATGGCGGAATTCGTTATACTGGCGATATTGTGAAAGCTTTAGTTGGAGGAGCGAATACAATTATGGCAGGTGGTTTGTTTGCAGGAGTAGAAGAAGCACCAGGAGAAACGGTTATTTTTGATGGTCGAAAATTCAAAATTTATCGTGGAATGGGATCTTTAGGCGCGATGGAAAAAGGCTCAAAGGATCGTTATTTCCAAGATGTAGAGGATGATATTAAAAAATTAGTACCAGAAGGAATTGAAGGTCGAGTGCCATTTAAAGGCTCTTTGGCAGAAGTAATGGTACAATATATAGGTGGGTTGAGAGCAGGAATGGGATATTGTGGCGCTCAGACTATTACAGATTTGACGAAAGCTCAATTCATGAAAATGTCGGCGGCAGGTATTCATGAAAGCCACCCGCACGATATTTATTTGACGAAAGAAGCACCAAATTATAGTCGGAAATAGAATTTGAATAAGATTATTATTAAATTGCTATCATTATTAAATAGAGAATTATTTTCTATTTAATAATGATAGCAATTTCTAATTTTATATTGAAATCATATGACAAATCAGCCTAAAATTCTAGTTATAAAAAAAATATTATTCGGTCTTTGGATCGTTGCTATTCTTTCTTTTTTGGGATATTCCTTATACAATCCGTCATTTCTTGATCATGAGAAAATGAAACTAACTTTAGAGACTTATTCTAGTCAAATTCTATTTATTTACATTTTTATCTGTTTGATTCGAGGTGTTTTTCTTTTGCCTAGTTCTCCTTTTGTTGTATTAGGGGCATTGTTGTTTGTTGATCAATTATGGCTGGTTTTTGCCATTTCTTTATTGGGAATTTTTTGTTCAGCTACTGTTTTGTATTATTTTTCTGGCTTTTTTGGATTTGATAGCTATTTTAAAGAAAAATACCCCGAAAAAATTCAGAAAATTCAAGATAAGGTCAAAAGCCCAAAAGCATTTTGGTTCATTGTGGCTTGGTCTGCATTTCCATTTGTACCAACAGATTTGATTTGTTATATCGCAGGAACAATCCGAATGAAGTTTTCAAGAATGATAATCGCAATGATTATTGGAGAGATTCCATTGGTTTATTTCTATGTTTTTTATACGCAAGAAACGCTTAATTTATTAGGATAAAAAAATAAAGATTCATTGATAATTTTGCCTTTTATTTAGCCCAATATGGGTTTGTTTCATTGTTCTGACTGCTTGAAAAACAACAGGGTAAGCCACCACTGGACTAAGAAATATTCATTCTAGCAAAATTGTCAAAGAACCAAAATAAACTATATTTATTGTCTTGCTTTTTAAAACAAAAAATGGGAACACTGATGACGCTGCTTTCAGACGCAGATTAGCACAGATAAATACAATCAAATCAGCGTTTATCTGCGAATTGTGAAGTGATCAGTATCATCTGTGTTCCCATTCTACTTACACAAGATAACAAGGTTTTTTATTTAAAAATTAACGCCAATTTTAAAAACATTCCAATGTAAATTATTATCCCAAGAGCTTCTATTTAATGTAGGATCCCAATGATATTGGGAAGAACCGACGATTTCTGTACCTATCGAAATTCGTTTATTAACTTGATAACGAAGCCCTCCGATAGCCTCTAGTCCAACGCCATAAGTTTGATATTCTGAACTTTTATAGTAAGAACCATAAGCCTGAGCACCTCCATACAGAGACAATTTGGAAGTAAGTGCTAAATATCGCTCATAACCAACACTTACGCCTAGGTTAAAAACATCTTTAGTTAATGTTAATTGCCTTATATCTACCCTTATCGCTGATTTTTCATTGAGAAAATGCCGATAAAAAAGAGACATCGAAGCTTCGGTAGAAAATGTCCAATTAGGCTTATCACCATTTATGGATTGAACGCCAGGCGTTAATAAAGATATACCTAACTCATTTCGGAGTTGTAAATCTGTGTTTTCTTGGGAAAAACTGATTAAAGTAGAGAGCATAAAAAACGAAGCAAAAATTATTTTCTTCATAGTAGTTATTATTATCTTGGTGTTAATAGGCATAGTTTTACTGTCCTAAATAGATTTCTATTTAGTAGAATGTAACACCATTAAAAATTAAATGGAAAAATAAACAATTAGATAAGCTGCTTAAATCGTTGTTTTGAAAGTTTCAATACTATTACGAACAATTCATGTGTTTCGCTTCTTTGAAATTGACTTTTTTTAAAATAAAAATTAATATTTGTTTCGATGATGAAATATCTAATTGAAAATGGTTTATAGTGATGTTTTTTAATTGATAAAAAGAAGCAATAGCAGAGATGAAAAATCGAAATACTCAACTTTTTTATTATAAAACTGTAATATTGTAGTACACAAGTAAATTTTTTTTAAAAAAATAAAAAAGACAAAGATGAGTAAGAATATAGTGGCTTTGGGAGCAAGTAGTCACAAAAAATCAATTAATAAAAAATTAGCCAATTTTGCAGCTCACTTAGTGACTGGTGGAAGCGTCAATTTATTAGATCTAAATGATTTTGAAATGCCTATATATAGTATCGATAAAGAAATAGAGAATGGTATTCCTCAATTAGCACATGATTTTAAAGCATATATAAAAGCGGCTGACGGAATTGTTATTTCATTTGCAGAGCATAATGGAGCTTATACTGTAGCATTTAAAAACATCATGGATTGGATTTCGAGGATAGAACCTGATACTTGGGCAAGTAAACCTATGCTATTATTAGCGACCTCTCCTGGTGGAAGAGGCGGGCAAACTGTTTTGGATATTGCGGTTAATAAGTTCGGACATATGAATAAAAATGCTTCAATTAGTCATTTCTCATTACCTTCTTTTAATGCAAATTTTAATGATGAAAAAGGTATTACAAATGAAGAGTTATTGATTGCTTTAAAAGCAAAAATTGCTGTTTTTGAAACTGCATTAGATAATGGATAATGAAAATTAGGTGTTTCTAATAGTTTGGATAAAAAAGCTAGAGTAGAACAGATTTTTTAGTATTTACCCTAGAAAAAATAACATATAAGAAAAAAATAAATTATTTTTAAGATAAATTATTTTTTATATGTACTTAAAAATCAATTCGTTATGTCCTTATTTTCATAGTGAAACAAAAAAAAATAATAATTATATGAAATAGCATGCAGCCTTTTTAATATAATTCTCGACTATATATATAGAAAAGGTTAAAACACCTATATCAATTAATTTAGTCGCTCATGAATCAAGATATCGTACAGCTTATTGAAAAAGGACACTATCTAATCGCTATCAAGCGATACAGAGAAGTATTTAGTGTTGGCTTCTCCGAGGCAGAAAAAGCTGTTTATGGTATGAAAAAAGATATTTCTTACCTAAATAGAACAGGTAAGCATTCAAGTGATGCTTCTTATGATTATCCTACCCTTTGTGCTAGAGTAGCAGATCATTTAAGGGATGGTAATAAATTAAGAGCGATTAGAATTTATCAAGAAAATACTCAAGTGAATTATAAAGATGCTTTAAAAGCTATTTACTCTATCCAAAGAAAACTAATTTAAACCAAGTTCTCTATCTTTTAGATAAATAAACACACTAATTTTATTGAAAGACAGTCCGATGCGACTGTCTTTTTGCATATTATCCCTTCTCTATTTTTTTAGTGTCATTCCTTTAATTTTTCTCCTCTTCGGGTTTGAAGTACATTCGTTATCACACGAAATGATATTACAATACTCAACTATTTAAACTATATTTGCAATTGATGTTTTTAATAAGTGATTTAAATTCACCAAACCATTTACACGCCATATTGTAGGAAAGATTGCCTAGATGGTTTTATTTAATTTTTATCACTAAAAGATTGAAAAATTAAACATGAATCAAAGCAAGATAAAAATAGGAATAAGCATAGGAGATATTAATGGAATTGGGTTAGAAGTTATTTTGAAAACACTTTCGGATGATCGTATTTTGAAATATTGCACCCCTATTATTTATGCCTCTTCTAAGGTTATTTCTTATCATAAAAATATAGCTCAAGTAGAAAAATTTACCTTTAGCGGTACTCGGAATATTGAGCAACTCAAAGACAATGCAGTTAATGTATTGAATTGTTGGAATGAAAATGTAAATATTAAAATCGGACAGCTCAGTGAGATAGGTGGTAAATATGCCAAAATTTCATTAGAAAGAGCCGTTGAAGATCTTAAAAAAGGAAATATTGATGCTTTAGTAACTGCTCCAATTCACAAAAAGGCGATGCAAATGGCTGGTTTTAAGGATGTCGGGCATACAGAATATATCACTAAAGCAGTAGAAGTGAAAGACAGTTTGATGTTGATGGTGAACGATACTTTAAGAATAGGTTTAGTCACTAATCATATCCCAATTAGTCGAGTAGCTCAGAAAGTCAATATGTCTTTGGTACTAAAGAAAATCAGAATTTTTCATGAAACGCTTCATATTGATTTTGGAATTGATAAACCTAAAATTGCAGTGCTTGGACTTAATCCCCATGCAGGAGATGAGGGGTTAATTGGAGATGATGAGTTCAGAGCCATTATGCCAGCAATCGAAGAAGCGAAAGAATTGAATATTTTAGCAATAGGTCCTTATTCGGCAGATGGATTTTTTGGGTCGGGACAATATAAAAGTTTTGATGGTATTTTAGCAATGTATCACGATCAAGGCTTATTGCCTTTTAAAATATTGTCTTTTGGAAGTGGCGTTAATTATACCGCGGGTTTACCTGTTGTACGTACTTCGCCAGATCATGGAACGGCTTATGATATTGCTGGTCAGAATGTAGCAGATCCTTCTTCTTTTCGTAAAGCATTGTTTCAAGCAATTGATGTAGTAAAAAATAGAAGAAACTATTTAGAAATGACTGCATACCCTTTGAGAAAAAAAGGTGCAGTTATTCAAGGCGAAGATGAAGATATTAGTAATTTGCCTGATGATACAGCCCCTGTTGTTTAGTGAGAAAATAGAAAACAAGGAGATTTAAATAAAAAATGAGCGGATGGTTTATAAAACTATCCGCTCATTTTTTATGCTCTTTTGTCTTTCTAATGAACTTGTATTTTTAAAACAGCTCTTTGATTATTAGACGTTATTTTTATAAAATAAATTCCTACTGGCTGAGCCAAATTGAGTTGAAGTAACTGACCTTCTTCGGTATATTGAGTTTGAAGTACTTGACCAATCATATCTGTGATTTGAATTGAAATATCTTGATAGGTTTGTCCCATATCAATTTGTAATTGCCCTGTTGTTGGATTTGGAAAAGCTTTTATCTGATGACTTAGAATTTTAGAGGTATTAACTTGTATAATTTGATAACAATCCGAAGTGTCTGAACAACCATCCACTGTAACAATAACGGCATAATTACCACTTATAGTTGAAGTATAAGCCTGATTAGTAGCACCAGCGATTGGCATATTTCCATTATTACAATCAATCCATTGGTAGTTAGCATCAGTTTGAGTAGCTGTTAATGTATTCGTATTTTGAGTAACAGCTAAATTAGGCAATGGTGTTAGTGATAAATTAATAGAAATCAAGCTATCACACCCTAAATGATTGGTGAGGGTATCGGTATAATTACCCGAAGTTGTCCAAACATGATTGCCACTTGGCGAAGTATAATCACCACAGCTTTGAGCTGAAATGCTAGATTGACTGTTATTTATCGTTAAATTGATTGAAACAATACTATCACAGCCTAAATGATTAGTAATTGTATCAGTATAGTTGCCCGAAGTTGTCCAAACATAATTGCCGCTCGGCGAAGTATAATCATCACAACTTTGAGCAGAAATACTTGATTGACTGCTATTTATCATTAAATTAATAATAATAATGCTATCACAACCTAAAAAATTAGTGAGGGTATCGGTATAATTACCCGAAGTTGACCAAATATAATTGCCACTTGGCGACGTATAACTATTACATTCTTGAACCGTGATAGGATTCGCATTGCTACTATTAATCGTTAAATTGATAGTAATAATACTATCACAACCTACAAAAGTCATCAATGTATCAGTATAATTTCCTGAAGTTGACCAAGTATGATTGCCACTTGGCGATGTATAACTATTACATTCTACAGGATTAATAACTGTATTATTAGAATGACTACCGAGCATCAGATTAATCGTGATAAAAGTATCACAAGCTGCTCCAATCCCTGGAAGTGTGTCTTGATAAGTTCCAGAAGTAGTCAAAACTGTTCCACTCGGAGTTGTATAATTACCACCATTACACAATCCTGGATTTAAGGTTAAAAAAGTATTTTTGGAATAAGCCACAAAATTAGACGCTGTTCCTGTGAGTGCAAGACCATTAAAAACACCGTTTGCATTACCTTTACTATCTAACAAAGAAGTAATTGATGTATTATTTCCACCTGCTACACCTTGATCACATTCGTAGGCATACATTAATCCGCTGGCATTTAAATCAATACTACAAGCATTATATAATGCTGTGGCTTCTGTACTGGTCAAGCTTTTTGACCAAAGCGCAGCATCATCTAATTGCCCATTCAAATAAAATTGAGTGTTATTGAAAGGTAAACTTCCTAAATAAAGCGTTTCAGTTGTACTGGTAATATAACCTGTTGCATTATTGTTTGTACCAACAGAAGTACCATTGTGATAAAGTGTTAGAGTTGAGCCATTATAAGTTAGTACAAAATGATTCCAAGTGTTTGGAACTAAGTTATTATAAAGAATATCATAATTTGTTCCTGTACTATTTCGAAATCTTGCCTCTACTTGTGTAGCAGATAAGTGAAGGATATAAAAATCAGCGTTAGAGTTATTTCTAAAGCCTGCCATCCCATCAAAGTTAGGAAAACTAGGAGAGGTATTCGTTGGATAAACCCAAAAAGAAAGGGATAAATCTTTATTCGCAATTGGAGCGGAAGCATTAGGAACAGTAACATAATCGCCGTTTCCGTCAAACTTTAAAGCATTTTGTGCTGTAAGCGAAGTAGTGGAAAAGGCTATTAAGGTGATTAAAATTGTGAAAAGGTAGTTTTTTCTCATTAGGATTTTTTTAGAATATTTTAGAATATGATTGCTGATTTTTTTGAAAAGCTATTAACGGGCTATCATTTTATTTAATTGGAGAAGCATTAACTTTAAAGTATATCTCCGCGAAGGGTTCTTTTTTTATACCGTTTGGATCTACTCTTTTAATATCATCCTTATTTTTAAATAATCCAAACCAAAATTCCTCTCCATCATTTAACGATTTTAATTCATGAAAAAAGCTAACAGTCCAGTTTGTACTATCATTATTTGAAAAAGAAATTTCACCCATATTTTCAGTGTAGTGCCATGTAATCCATTCTTCTGTCCATTGCTCCTCTGAGTTATTCTTATGAGTGTACCCTGCATAGAAAGGTTGTTGGTTTTTAGAATTTACTTTTCCTGCAATATAAAATTTAAGTTGAGGAGGTTCTTCTTCTTCATATTTTTTTGTAGAATCTATTAATCTTATGCTTATTTCTTTCTCTATTGTGTCATTAGGTAGAGTATTGCTAAAATAGTAATTGTATTTTATTGGTTCTTTATTGTTCATATAAATACCAAAAGCAACAATCAGAACAAGTAGTATTACAAAGAAAATTAGTTGATTTTTGTTATTTTCTATATAAGGAGGCTTAAGAGATTGTCCATCTAAAAGTTTTAAAATAGAATGATTTATACGTGGTAATTCAGTGGGAGGATTTCCTAACCCATTAATTTCGCGATTTTTCCATTCGTGATAACTAGATGAAATTAATATACATTGATCATGAAAAGTATCATTTTTTGCCTCTCCGTATTTGGATAAATATTTTATTGCCTCTTCTGTTTCCCCTTTTCTTATTAATTCCTCTATTTGTTTCTTTGTAATATTCTTTTTCATGATATTTTTTGTTTTAAGTTATTACAATAAGAACAATGTAAAAGTGAATCTACATATTTTATTTTAAAAAGTCTCTGTTTTGACAAATTATATTGATAATTTAGTTATGTAATCAATTGACTAGTATGATGTTATTGTGAAAGCAATAATAAAAGTCAAACCAAGTTATTTATTCAGTAGAGCAAACCATTTAAGAAAAACTAACGTAGAGATAAATAGAACTTTGGGCAGAAAAGTCCTTTGAATAAAAATAAACGAAAATGAACAAAACGGTGATGATTTTGGTAGCAGTAATTGGAATTGCTGTGTCTAGTTATTGGATAATTACTTCGCAAAGTAAAAATGAGGACAACTCAGAAACAATAAAAGAGGTAGTAGGGGAGGTGGATGACAATAACCTCAATGTGGTAGATAGCATTGATTTAGATACATCAACCACAGATGAAGTAGCTAAAAAAACAACAATAACAGAAGCAGAAGTACCTGAAAAACCTGAGGCGAAAGTTGTTACAGCAAAAGAAAAAACACCACCTACAAAGAAAAAAAAATTAACAAAAAATACAACAAATCGCCCAAAAGAAGTGACTCCAATAACACCTGTTAAAAAGAAAACACCTCAACCTCCTATCGTAAAAAAGGAAACACCTAGTCCGAAAGTTACGCCCAAAAAAACAACAACAAAGCCTATCACTGTACCCAAAACAGAATCAAAACCTAAACCAGCAGTGCCTAAAAAAGAAGTACCTGTTATTAAGTTTAGTCATAATGATTGGGATAAATTGTTGCGCAAATATGTTTCTGCGAATGGGAATGTCAATTATGCTGGTTTTAAAAAGGATAAAACGGCTTTAAAATCGTATTTGAAATTATTGTCAGATAATCCTCCAAAATCTAGTGATTCTCGGAACAAAAAATTAGCATATTGGATTAATGCTTATAATGCTTTTACAATTGATTTAATTGTAGAAAACTATCCTATAAAAAGTATCTTAAAATTGGATGGGGGTAAAACTTGGTATGTCAAAAGAATCACGATCGGAGGAAAAAAATATTCATTGAGTGGCATTGAGAAAAATATCTTAATTGGACGATTTAAAGAAGCACGTATTCATTTCGCAATTAACTGTGCTGCAAAGTCTTGTCCACCTATAATGAATCGGGCTTGGACGGCTCAAAACTTAAATAATAACTTAGATCAAGCAACACGTAACTTCATTAATAATCAGAAATTTAACCAAATTAAGAAAAAATCCGCTAAACTTTCTCCTATTTTTGACTGGTATCAAGCTGATTTTGGGAATGTTATTCAATTTATTAATCAATACTCTGCCACAAAAATGTCAACAAAAGCTAAACTTCAATACATAGATTATAATTGGGACTTAAATAAATAGGCTTAAAATCACTTTATTTAATAGGGAAAATATTAATGATATTAGTCACATCTGTTGTTTTCACATCAGAAACATTAGTTTTATTATTTTTCGTGATAATTTTGAACTAATCTGCTCTTCATGCTATTAGGGAGGATTTGTTTTTAATAAAGTGAGTAATCGCTTTTTATTAAAAAAGAAAACTTGAAATTGATATAGGAAAATATTACTTTTGCACCCGAAATGATTTAAAATGATTTATCACTTTATAAAAAATCAAACATGGAAGCGGTTCAAGGAAGACTTAAATATAAAGTTAAAGATATAGCACTTGCTGATTGGGGACGTAAAGAAATCGAATTGGCGGAAGCTGAGATGCCAGGACTAATGGCATTACGTGAAAAATATGGCGAAAGCAAGCCTTTGAAAGGAGCTAGAATTGCTGGTTGTTTACACATGACTATTCAAACAGCAGTTTTGATCGAAACTTTGAAAGACCTTGGAGCGGATGTTACTTGGTCTTCTTGTAATATTTTCTCTACTCAAGATCATGCAGCAGCAGCAATCGCAGCAGCAGGCATTCCTGTTTATGCTTGGAAAGGTATGAATGAAGAGGAATTCAACTGGGCAATCGAGCAAACTATTTTCTTTGGTGATGATAAGCAACCATTAAACATGATTTTGGATGATGGTGGTGATTTGACTAATATGGTTTTGGATGAATATCCAGAATTAGTTAAGGGTATCAAAGGATTAAGTGAAGAAACAACTACTGGAGTACACCGTTTGTATGAGCGTGTGGCTAAAGGTACTTTGCCAATTCCTGCTATCAATATCAATGACTCAGTAACGAAATCTAAATTTGATAACAAATACGGTTGTAAAGAAAGTTGTGTTGATGCTATTCGTCGCGCAACTGATGTAATGATTGCTGGTAAAGTAGCAGTTGTTGCAGGTTATGGTGATGTTGGAAAAGGTTCTGCGGCTTCTTTACGTGGTTCTGGTGCTCGCGTTATTGTAACTGAGATTGATCCTATTTGTGCGCTTCAAGCTGCAATGGACGGATTTGAAGTGAAAAGAATGGTTGATGCATTGCCAAGAGCACAGATTGTAGTTACAGCTACAGGTTGTAAAGATATTATCGCTGGAGAGCATTTCAAATTAATGACTGATAAAACAATCGTTTGTAATATCGGACACTTTGACAATGAAATCGATATGGCTTGGTTGAACGCTAATCATGGTGATAGCAAAGTTGAAATCAAACCACAAGTTGATAAATATACTGTTGATGGTAAAGATGTTTTGGTTTTAGCAGAAGGACGTTTAGTAAACTTGGGTTGTGCAACAGGACATCCATCTTTCGTAATGTCTAACTCTTTTACTAATCAAGTATTAGCACAATTAGAATTGTGGAATAATGCTGATAAGTATGAGAACAAAGTTTATATGTTGCCTAAGCACTTAGATGAAGAAGTTGCTCGTTTACACTTGGCTAAAATCGGTGTTGAGTTAGAAACTTTATCTACTGATCAAGCTGAATATATCAATATTCCAGTTGCAGGACCTTACAAACCAGAGTACTACCGTTATTAATAGAATAAGAAGTTAATGATACTTCTTCTATTTTAAGATAAATAGCTCTCTATCTAGCAATATTCTAAATACTGCTGAATAGAGAGCTATCTAATTATTAACTCATGTATTTTCTTAAATATCTATATCAACCTACAATCAAGTGGAATGTCTATAAATCAATATTGATTAGACAACACCTCCTTTATACCAAAACGAATAATAACTTTAAAGTTCGCCTCAAAACTTTTCTTTCTATCCTTTCTTTGATTTATACGGTACCTCGCCGAATTAAAAAAACAACCGCTCAACATTTAATTATAGATAATTTTATAGCACCTAAACACATTGACCTAAGAAAGGAATTTATCGTCTATTTTAAGGAAGATGTTGAGCTAGATAATATTGTATTGGGCAATCATCAATATTATTTCTATAGAGAATTATCCTTCCTTGTTTTATTCCAATGTTTCAAGATTTGGTTTAAATTTTTAATTTTTAGTGGTCTTAATTTATTTATTTCACATAAATATCCGACGAACTTCTATTATTATGTGGCTGCAAATCTAATTAATGCAAAGTTAATGCAGCCTAAGGGGATTTATATATTCCAAATGTATGACACAACGACTTATTTGACCGCGCTTTTATTTCAAAAAGAATACAGCAATATTTACTTATCCGTTTCTAATTCTTTTACTTACGCTTATAATCGTTATACCGAACTTGAAAAAGTAAAAATTATCTTATGTCATCAATATCAAGAAGAAGAGGTTGCTAATTTTATTAGGTTGGGATGGTTTAATGTAAAAAGCACGCACCTTTGGGGACCAGAAGAAATTAAACAGCATAATGCCATTCCTTTACAAAGACCTCAATTTGATATAGGCATGTATTCGACAGGATATTGGGCTAGAAATGGACGGAATAGAGAAAAGGATGTGGAAGCAGTAAGAAACTATAAACACGTCAATAATAGCTATCATTTAGAGTTCATGGAGTTATTAGAAAAGGTAATTGTCTTAAAAGATGAACTTGGGTTGACCATCAAGATTTATAGCCATCCATTAGAACGAGATTGGTTTAATAATTATGGAATCAAACCGCCTTTCTGGGATTTAGCTATAGAAAATAATATAGAAATAGATTTATCTGGGGAGAATTCATTAAATCAACTTCATGAAGTTAAGATCGGAATAGGATCTATGTCAACAATTTTATTGGATCGTTGGCATCATGACCTAGCTAGTTTAATACTATATGAAAATAAGGAGGAAAATCAAATGTATCAGCCTAAATTTTTTGGTAATTATAGTAATAACTTCTTTTATCATTTAGATGAATTAAAACAACTTATTATTCAACATTTAAGAATGATAGAAAAACAAAAAAAATAGGAAATATCCTACTAAAAACTTCTAGCTAATCGTTTATTCAAAAAAAGTTGTTGTATTAAGGGACAAGGAAATAAATAATCATCTTGGGTAGGTTATTTTTTTTGAGCTCCCTAAAGCAATGATTCTTATTAAGATTAATTGGAATGATTTTTTATCCATAAAGACTTATATATAATTGAAAAAAAAAACGTTATTAATAAAAATAAAAGCACTTTGTACTAATTATTGACTAATCACCTATTAAAACAACCATGAAAAAAACAGTCTTTTTATTTATCTTCCTATTCACAGGGTTATCCCTTTTTTCGAGAGAAGCACAAGGGTATTATATTGATTTGATGAATGATACATTTAATGTTCGTTTTAATATTCCAATTACAGATAAAAATGAACCTTATATTCAGTACTTACATTTTGGTGTAAAGTTTTTAGATAAAAACAATGTACCTAGAGAAATGAAACCTCATCAAGCAAAAGAAATTCGATTTGTATATAATAACAAAACAACTCGTTTAATTGCTCATGCAGATTATTTGAATTTGGGGCAGAAAATGTTTAAATCTCGAAAAACCTATATATTTTTAAAATTGGAAGTAAAGGGAAAACTCAAACTTTTTTCCTATTATCATACACAACATGTGAGTATGGATTTTTCATTTCAATCAAAAATGATGATTTTCCAAAAAGGAAATGATTTACTATTTATTCCTAGTAATATGAGGTTTCGGCGATCTATGAAGAAATATTTAAAAGATTGCCCAGAAGTCGTTAAACGATTAAAATTAAAACTCTATGGTAAGGGAGATGAAATAGAAATAGCGAAAGCATATAATGAAAAATGTGTGAATAGAGCATAATTTCATGTCAATTGTTATAAAAATAGAGGAAGGCAAATATTTTTTATAATTATTTATTACCTTTGGAATGATTGAGTTAAGTAGATTAGTTGAAATGTTTTTTAGTTTTTAAATAAATTTGGAAAACAAAAAATATTTTAATTGAGCCACTTAAAGAACCAATGGATTAGATTTTTTCTTCACCACCAGTTCAATCAAGTTTGTTAAAGGCATTAGAGAAATAATACATTTTATGAAAATACTAATCTGTGAGGATGAGGAAATCATGCTAACGGCATTGGAATTTCGTTTGCGTAAACAGGGTTTCTCCGTAATAAAAGCAGAGGATGGACGGCAAGCGCTGAAAAAATTCAAAGAAGATGAACCAGATTTAGTGATTGCAGATATTATGATGCCTCACATTTCTGGGTTAGAATTAATCGAAATATTTCGTACAGAACTCAAAAGTTCTGTACCTGTTATTGTTATTTCTGCACTAGAGTACGATGACATTGTTTTAGAAGCTTTTAGACTAGGAGCAAATGATTTTATCACCAAGCCTTTTAAGCCACACGAATTAATATTAAGAATTAAAAAAATCTTCCAAGAAGAAGATATTTAATATATTATCGTAGGGCAAAGGCACGCCTTTGCCCACAATATCAAATACAACTAATCTACGATTTTCCCCAAAAACGATAATCAAGCGAATAACGCCCTCCGCCCATCAGCATCAATACCATAAAAGGAATAGCGTATAAAATAGCTTTCTCAAGCTTACCAAAAGGATCATTAAAATGTATTATAAAAATGGCAATGAGCATAGTGAAAAGTAATGGAAAGGCAACTGCGCGAGTAAATAGACCTAGCATTAGCAATACACCACAAAGAAACTCCGCAAAAACGGTCAAAAACAAAGATATTTCCTCTCCTAATCCCATAAAATTCATAAACTGAATCTCTCCTCCAGCAAAAAGTTGTTGTAATTTTCCCCAGCCATGACCATAAGCCATCGAAAATCCAAAAGTAAGGCGAAGCAGTAATAAACCTAAATCATTCAGTTTATCTTGGCTTTCAAAGATTGGTATTAATTTCATAAATCAGTAATTTAATTGGTTAGTTATTTCCGACTTCGTATTATATCATATAAAACATCAGCCGATTTTTAATAAATTGAAATTATAAAATTTGTACTAATTCAAACTAGTTCAGACTATTTTTTATGAAAATAACTTTTAAAATATTTTTTATAGAAAAATTTGCATCAAATAAGATAATATCGTAACTTTGAAATACAAAGTACTTTTAAAATGCAAAATCAAAACGATCATTTACATACATTGACTGAAATCCGTGACCTAATGGAACGGTCTTCTCGGTTTATCTCACTAAGTGGCTTATCTGGTGTTGCGGCAGGAACCGTAGCTTTGATTGGTGCTTGGGCGGCTCATTATTTTGGAGGCGTTTCTTTTACTGACGAAAGCGTTTATAATGCCGAATTAGGATTTGATGGAGTGATGAATTTTTTATTATTAGATGCTTTAGTTGTTTTACTATTGGCAATTGGAATTGGTGCATTTTTTACGCGACGCAAAGCGAAAAGAGCAGGTTTGGATTTCTGGGATAAAACAACAGAACGCCTTTTAATGAATTTAATGTTACCTTTGGGAGCAGGAGGGATTTTTTGTTTACTATTGGTTTTTCATCTTGAATTGTTTTATTTAGTTGCGCCTGCTACACTTATTTTTTATGGTTTAGCATTGATCAATGCAAGCAAATATACATTTAATGATATTCGATTTTTGGGTATCTCAGAAATTGTTTTAGGGTTGATAGGAATGTATTTTTATGGCTATGGTTTATTGATTTGGTCAATCGGTTTTGGTGCATTGCATATTGTTTATGGCTTAGGAATGTATTATAAATATGAACGAAAAGACTAGTTATAAGTAATATTTTATTTATTATTGTTTTATTTATAATGGTTTAATTGGTTTTTTAATATGAAGGGGATTATACAAAATCTAAATAAAGTATTCGATAATCGGGTACGATTGGGCATTATGGCGATTTTGGTAGTCAATGATTGGGTAGAGTATAAGCAGTTGAAAAGTACTTTAGGTGTAACAGATGGAAATTTAGCAAGCCATATCTCAGCTTTGGAGAAAAAGGAGTTTTTGACTGTGCGTAAAATGTTTGTCGGACGAAAGCCTCAAACATCTTATCAAGTGACTATTATTGGAAAAACAGCTTTTCAAAATCATTTGGATGCATTAGAAAACTTGATTTCTATGAGAAATGCAGGTACGCAAAAAATAAAAAAATAGTAATTTAATTGAGCTAAATGATTTTAGCTATTTTTTTGATTAATCACTTTGAATTTCAAAGTACTTTCAATAAAAATAATGGAAGATAAATTCATACAGCATACATTGTTATTAGGAGGATTAATCACTTTTCAAATCCTTTTATGGCAAGAGGGCAATAGTTGGAATATTGCTCTATTAGGAGTTCTAATTATTATAGGTTGGTTTTGTATAGTGCATAAAAACATATCGAATTTGAATAAAAGACTGGTTTTATTCCCTATACTTTCAATCGTATTTATTTTAATTTTTGAAACAGCATGGAGCAGAATTGCTGCTAGTCTTACTTTATCAATTATGATAGGTTATTCGCAGCGACGCATCTGGCGATTTTTATGGATTGTTTTATTATTGTTTGGTAGAAATATTATTGAAACATTAAAGTTCAATCTGAAAATTTGAGCTACTCCCTGTTATATTCCAAAGAACAGCATTTAGCAGATTAACTCTTTCGTACAGCTTCCTTTTTGGAGGCTGTTCTTTTTCTAGAGCCTAAGAAATATAATTTTACTTGACATAGTAAAACAGCTTTTTTCAAATAGTTAAATGTTGTTTTTTATAACAAAAAACTCAAATAGAAACGAGTGATTTATTATAAAGTAATAATAATCAGTAATTTATATATTTAAATTATTTTTTTCGTTTGCCTGTCTTTTAATTCTTTTTTTATAAAGTATATTTTTGAATAAAATAAAATAATATTATTAAAATTTTACTTTGATTTTTTTGAATAAAAAAATCATTTTATTCAAAAAATATCGTTAAACTTATCATTATAAAGATCCTATCTATTTGATAATCAATCAAAATGAAGTTGTTAGGATTTTATAAAACAATATCCACTTCTATATTTTAGTAATAAAAAATTCTCCATAAAACCAACCAATTATCTATTAAATGACGTTTAATAAAAAATGTTATCATCGCTTGTATAAAAAAAATATTGGTTCATTAACAATTTTTGCCAGAGTGAATATTTTCTTAATCCAGCGGTGGCTTGCCCCGTTGTTTTTCAAAGAGTTAGAACAATGGGGCAAGCCCACGTTGGACTAAAAGGCAAAAATTGTCAATGACCCAAAATATTCTCTCTCATTATTTAATTACTATATTTTTTACCTAATTTTTTTTTAAAATCCACGAACAAATGAAGGCATTTAAATACGGATTCAATCAATTGCAACTGACCACTAATCATCAATTAGGAGCTGCCATTCTTAATGAAGCAGCAATAAAAAAAGCTAAAAATGCTATTGTAAAGCATATTGGTCATTATCAAGTACTCGAAAAAAATGAATTAGCAAAATTTGCTACGGCTACACAACCTGTTTATCATATTCAAGGCGAACAAACTATCGTTATTCCGACAGGCAATTTCTATGTAGAATTTTCTACTAAAACGACTAGTAAGCATATTCAAAAAACATTCAAAAAATATAATCTTTCTATTATTGAAAAGGTAGATGATAAAGCTTTCTTGGTGGAAGGGCAAGCTGAAAACGTTATTGAATTGACGCATCAATTACAAGCTGATTCCGTTTTTAAAGTAGCTGAACCTGATTTAATGGCAGATACTGCTCAATATTCTTTCCAAGTTCCTACCGATGAATTATTGAGTAAACAATGGTACATTCACAACGATGGAATAGATCCTTATGGAAGAAAACAACACTGGAAATATAGAAAAGGAGCTGATGCGAAAGTAATAGAAGCTTGGGAAATCCTTTGGGAAAATAAAGGCTTTCTTAGCTCGCCCGATGTGACGATTGCGGTTTTGGATAAAGGGTTTGACTTAGATCATCCAGATCTTAAAGATAAATTAGTTGCACCGCGTGATTTTTATTTTGAAAGTAGCTCATTTATTCCGAAGCCTTTCGCTGTTCAAAAATCCGAAAGTGATAGCCAAGGAAGAATTTCGACTGAGGCAGATCATGGTACAAGTTGCGCAGGTATTGCTTGCGCGGATGCGAATGGAAGAGGCATTGTCGGTATTGCACCAAATTCTAAATTTATGCCGATTCGCTATTATGTTGCTAATGGTACATACATGCGTGCTATGTTTAGGCACATGATGGCAAATGGCGCAGATGTAGCGAGTTGTAGTTTTGGAAATATCGGTTTGCCAATGGATAGATTGACTATTCAAACGCTTCATAAAGCTTCAACTGAAGGTCGAAATGGTAAAGGAATGGTCATTGTTTTCGCTACTGGAAACGCCTTTGATTTCTTGAAAGACAACGAGTTAGCAACGCATCCAGATGTGATTGCCGTAGGAGCGACAACAAGTGAAGATACTTTTGCGCCTTATACTAATCGTACAACTAGTATGTCTGTTGTTGCGCCAGGAGGTTATGGACATTCTGGGACAATGACGACTGCTGATGTTGGTTATTTGGACAAGTTAGACGCTAGTGGTAATCGAGTTCAGGCAGGAAAAGGAAAATCTGATAATCCATATTATAGAACGAATGCCGAAGGTACTTCTTTTGCTTGCCCTGTTGTGGCTGGTGTTGCGGCATTGGTGCTTTCAGCTAATCCAAATTTAACTGGAGCTGAGGTCAAAAGCATACTCGAAACAACTGCCGATCAAGTCGGGGATGCTGGTGATTATGATGCAACTGGACGATCTAGCAAGTTTGGTTTTGGTCGTGTTAATGCTGCGAATGCTGTTCGAAAAGCATTGGGTTTACCATTGAAAGACTATTTAACTTCGCCAGCAGTTGCCGAAGGAGTTAAGCCATTTATTTTCGAATATGGTCAAACGATCAAAGCAACACATAGCTCTAGTGATAAAGAAACAACGATTAAATATACTGTTGCGCCACAAAATGCAGGCAAAACTCTTTTATTAGAATTGGATGTGAGCTTAGATCACGATATTGACAATGAATTTGAATTATATATTCAAAAAGGCAAAAAACCTATTTTCTTTCCAGAAGATTTCATTGAAAAAAGATTAGGATTAACGCCTAAATTAACAATACCTAATATTCAGTCTGGAGATTATTATCTAATGGTGAGGTGCATCAACAAAAAAACTTGGGACTACGTTGCAGGAGGAGGTGATTTTGAAATCAATCTTACTTTTAGCAATCCTACAGCATAAAATTAACTTTTAGTTTATTATAGAAAGGTTCAAAACGAATAAGTTTTGAACCTTTTTAATTTTATATCAATTTTGATCTATTTTAACAATGAAAGTATTTTTGTTATTTCTTCAAAAGTTGATGAAGATAATTCTCCATTTTTGCTGCAAACGGAGCAAAACTCAATGAACAATTTTGTTTTAAATTATCTAAATTATTATTGAGAATAATTAGCTGATAAGTTTCTGTGTTATTTTCAAAACCACCATTTTCTAGAATTCGCTTTAAATAATTCTTAGGATAATTGCCATTAGGATCATTTTGATCTCCCCAAACTAATTCTGGTTTGGATGGCAATAAAGGATTTTGTGGACTGCATCCAATATTTTCAAAACCTTCATAATCGCCTAAAAGCCAACATTCTAAAATTCGAATAGGAATCATCGGTATTAATGTAAGGTTGGGCATTTCATCGTCTAACAAGCGTTTTGCCTCGTTAATATCATTCAAAATTGCTTGATATTTACGTTTTGCCTCTGTTTTAGAAGCTCTTTCGCCTTGTGTTTTATCTGTATCAGAGAAAAATATAAGTAAATTAAAATCGCTTCTATTCTTATACAAGGATACAAAACGGAATAATTTTTTGGCAATACCTTTGATTTTATATTTTCGATAACGACCACCTTTTAAGCCTCTAATGTTTTTAGTTTCCGTTTTAGAAACGGCTAAAGGAGTAAATTCTAAATCAAAATCATTAGCTAAAAAACACCTTAAATACTCTTGAATAGTTCCTTCTTGCCATTCAGAATTTCCCATGATGCCTACATCATTCTTTCCTTCGCCTATGATTGCAATATGTAATTTTGGTTTGGACATCGTTTGTTTTAAGGTTATTCTGCTATTAATTCTTCTTTTGTGAAGTTAATCCAAATCTCGCCAGGGTTCATATAATCTAAGTTTTGCATGACTATTGGACTATTTATAAACTTCTTTTGCTGAACTTGTCCTTCTGATGTTCGGTATAAAAAATGAATGTTTTCAACAGGAACCCAATCTAGAATTAACGGATTATGTGTTGTTAGAATGAATTGTTGCTGCGTGTTTTCAGTGACCTGTAATAATGTTTTAATGACTTCTCCAGCCAAATTTGGATTAATTCCATCTTCAATTTCTTCAATTAAAATAGTCTGATTTCCACTTTCTGTCAAAGCCAAAGTTAAAATCGCTAATAGTCGCATCATTCCATCACTCAAATGAGCTGCGTCAATGTAGCTATTGCTAAATGTTTCTTTTATATTTATTTCAACTTCGCCTTTCCGTTTCTTAGTAATCCTTACCTGTTCAAAAAATGGTGCATAAGTTTGTAATGCCTCAGTTAATTTTTTTAAATCCTCTTTAGATAATTTGTATAAATAAGCCGCTAAATTTTCTCCATTTCGTCCAATCTCATTTCTTATTTTTAACTGATTGGCAGATTTTAAATTGGAAGTTGAAGAAAAATCAAACATAGCAAGACCGTTTAGGACTTTTTTGATGGTTTGAAGTTCAATATTAAGAGTGTCAATAAACATTAAACTTGAAGTTGTCATAGAAAAATTAAACCCTAGTTGCGGAAGTACTTGTGGATCTTTACTATTAAATTCAATAAGGTCATTATCTTTAAATAAGAAAATAAAACCAGTTTCGTCTCTTATTTCTTCTTTAACAACTTCAAGTAAACGATGTTTTACATTGAAAATAACAGTCCAAGTATATTCAACTTTTTTTATCTCAATTTTTAACTTGAAAGTAATATGTCGTTTTTTACTTAAAGTAGATTTTAAATCCTTTGCAGACCAGCCTTTTTCTATTAAGTAATTATTTAATTCGCCATATTCTTTTCCTTTTGTAAAATACGCTAATAATTCTAAAGCCTGTAAAACAGTTGATTTTCCAACACTATTTGCTCCAATCAGTAGCGTAAGCGGCTGAAAATCTATTTCAAACTGATTTAATGCTTTGAAATTATCTATGTAAAGCGATTTTATCATTAGTTTTTTAATTCAGAAATTTTGAATATTAGTTATACCGAAGGTAAATAAAAAAAACTAGACTAGCTTTTTCACAACTGTACTAGCATTAATTTTTAAATCTTCGCCTAAATTTAACAAACTCAATCCTGGCGTTTTTCCAACTTCAATACTCCCCAAATCTGCCTCAAAACCTAAAGCTTTTGCACCGTTCAACGTTGCCCAACGAAGCATGGTTTCAAACGAAACATAAGATTGAAAACGCGCGATTGTTTTCATTTCTTCCAAAATGGATAATTGCCAATTAGAAGTCAAACTATCCGTTCCAATAGTCATTTTAACATCGGCATCTATAAAAATCTTATAATTTGGCAAACGATTTTCTATATATAAATTGGCATTCGGGCAAGTTGCCCAATACACATTTTTACTCCAAGCATTTGCCGCTGCAATATCTTCCGTAGAAGTCAATGTATTGTGAACAAATAGCGTTTTTTGAGCTGGGTTCATATGTTCAATCGCATAATGAATCGAGGTTTTTCCTGTTGGTTTAAATTTATCAAGTTGAATACCAAAACCGCCATAAAAATCCACAAAACCACCTGTTCCTGATAAGAAAAGCTCATTTTCTGGTGGTGTTTCTTCATTGTGAATACTAATTGTCGCGCCTTTTTGTATAGGATTAGCAGCATTAACTAACTCAAATAACGTTTCAGAAACACTATAAGGCGCGTGCGGTACACAAGTTTTTTGACTGCCGTTCACCAATTTTAACTCATCAAAAACTGCTTTATATTTATCAAATTCTGCTTGTGCATCTTGATCTTGCAAGAAATCAAAAAATTCCACGAAAGTATAATACCTTAAATTACCTTTATTTTTTTGTGGAAAAGTGTCGGTTACGTTAGAAATATCACCAACTGCAACAATTCCACCGTCAATCATTTCTTGTTCTGCTTCGGCAATTGCTGCATGAATAACGTCCATTGTCGCGCCTCTTTGCGTCACAACGCCCGTAATAAAAGGAATTAAACTAGTTCCAGTATCGACTTTTCCCTTCATATGAGACAATTCCAAATGACAATGCGTATTGATAAAACCAGGGATAATCACGCCCTCATGGATTTCCAATTCTGCCGCGTCATAATCTGCTCTTGCACCAATTTTTACGATTTGCCCAGTCTCATTCACTTCAATCACGCCATTTTTAATTGGCGCACTACTCACTGGAAATATATAATTTGCTGATATTTTTCTCATAATTTTTTTATTACTGTTGCTCCAATTGAGCTGCTGTATCAATATATTGTTGCCCAATAGTTCTCAAACTTGGATCACTCGCTGAAAGATTCATATAAGCATATCCGATAAATCGGTGAGCTTTGACATTTTTCGGATCAAGTTCAATCACTTTCTTAAAATTATCAATCGCTTTTTGATGTTGTTGCGTTTGCCCGTAAGCTGCACCCAAATTACCGTAAATCTCTATATTATTGGCTAAATAACTTTTTGCCTCTTCCAAAATAGGAATAGCTTTCTTATAATCCTTCTTTTCCACTAGTTTTTTGCCCGCTTCAAAAAGGTTGTTTTTTCCATTCGGATTATCAAATTGTTGGATAGTATATTGGTAAAATTCAACTGCCTTACCATAATTTTCTTGATGGAAAAAAGCATTTCCCATTAATAAATAGGCATTTCCATAACTCGGATGAACCTTTGTCGCAGTCGTAAGATAACCAATCGCTTCATTGAGTAGAATGACTTTTTTATTACTATTTTCAGGCTTGACGGCTTCTTCGATTGTTACTCCGCCCATTGCATTATTGAGTTTCGCACTATTAGTCGAAGTCTTAATATCCGTTGAAAAAAGCGTATAGTTATCTTGCCAAGCAGGATTTCGAATAATCGTTTTTGCCGAAAAAAGCAAAGTAATCACACCTATCGCTATTAAGCCTGTCTTGATTTTAGTATTTTCTTTTAATAAACGGCTAAGTAAAACGGCAATAATCAACACGAAACCAACCGATGGCATGAACACCAAACGCTCTGACATATTAGTACCAACCGAAAAAAGCAAGTTAGAAACAATAGACAATGACGCTAAATAAAAGATAATTCCGAAAGCAATCGGATCTTTTTTAGGCAATTTTAGTAAGGCATAAATCCCCATTCCGACATAAAGCAAAACCGATAAAATCACTTGCCAATCGCCAAAAGTCATAGTCGGAATTTGGCGCGGATAATAGTCATGCGTCAAAGGATGTGGCACAACTAGAAGTTGAATATATTTGCCTAAAGTATAAAAAATTGTTCCATAACGTTCGTTCGCATTTAGATTGAGAAAAGGATTATTCATTAATTCTGAGGCCTCTTCGCCGATGCTGGCAGATGCACCCAAAACGCTTGAACGAATGACTAAAAACAAAATTGCCATAGCCAAGTAAGGCAAAGTATTGATACTTATTTGAGCGATTTTATTTTCTTGTGTAAAAAAGTACAATGCCAAAGGAGCGATTGCTAAAAAGGTAATTGAGTTTTCTTTCGACATTAACGCTAAGAAAAAAACGATTGTCGTACCGATAAGATATTTAATTTTTCCAGAATAAAAATATTGAAAAGACCAATATAAAGCCGTCAAACTACCAAGTAAAGCCATGATTTCATCACGTCCTTTAATATTGGCAACAGCCTCAGTATGAATAGGATGTGCAATAAAAAGAACCGCCGAAGCCAAAGCAATAAAATAAGCAATCAACTGCTTTCTATCCTGATGAGGATTAAACATTTTGAGCAAAAGCAAATACAAAACCATACCAGCTAATCCATATAACAGGATATTAATAAAATGGCTAATCGCTGGACTTTTACCAAAAAACTGCCATTCGACCGCAAACGTAACCAATGATAACGGACGATATCGACCACCAGCCACAAGATTTTTATCCTTTCCGAAAAAGCCTCTAAACGTATCGTATTTTAAAATATCTCCGATGCCCTCGAAGCCTTTTTTCGTAAATTCATTATCAATAATGACAATAGAATCATCAAGCGCATAATCGTGTGAAATCGTATTGATATACAATACAAAACTCAGTGCGAAAATGAGAATTAAATGCAATCGACTATTATTAAAAAAAGATAGAGGTTCGTTTATTTCAGTCGTACGAACTTTTGGAGCAGTCTTTTTTTCAATATTAATCGGCTCTTTTTTATTTGACTTATTAGCGCGTTTATCTCGTCGTTGATTTGGTTTTCTTTGTTTTGCCATGACCTTAGAGTATTATTTTGTAAAATTAGGCATTTTCAAAAATAACATTTCATTTTTATAAAAAATGTTTTTAAAGCTCCTCTTTTGAAAAAGGTACATTTCTGACAAATGCAGTTTCAAAAGAAAATGTTGAATTTGTGCTTTCCACACCTTCGATCGGATGAATTTTTTCATAAATAATATCTCTCAAATGTCGATTATTTCGAGCAAATATTTTAACTAATAAAGCAAATCGCCCCGAAATATTGACACATTCTACAATTTCTGGAATACCTTTTAGTGCTTCTTCTACCTGTCGATGATATTTTGCATTAGAAAGCATAATCGTCGTATAAGTCGCGGTCTGAAAACCTAGTTTTTCTGGATCAATCAAATAAATCGCTCGTTTCAAAATACCTAAAGCTTTCATTTTTTTAACTCGTTGATGAATTAAAGTATTAGAAACTTTGAGTTTTTTCGCCAATTGAACGAATGAAACCCGAGCGTCCGTTGTCAATTCTTCTAAAATTCTTATATCTATCGCGTCAAGTTGATTTTCTTGCATTTTTATTCATTTATATTGAAACAAACATAACCATTAAATAGTAATTAAAAAATCATACTGACCTAAAATGATTTGAAGTGTTTCATTATTGAATTATTCAGCGCATATTTGCGTCATAATAAAACATTGAATTAACTATATTTAAACACATTAAAAACAAGTATTTCTTATGACTTTATCAGCAATTTTTTCAGTGACACTCATCCTTTTCTCAGTAATTGATATACTAGGCAACTTGCCAGTGATTATTGATATGAAAAGAAATGGCATTGAAATTCAAGCTTCCGTAGCAACGTTTTCGGCAGCTTTGATCATGGTGGTATTTTTATTATTTGGCAGTTCTATTTTGGGCGTTTTTGGTATAGAAGTCGCTTCATTTGCCTTAGCTGGCTCGTTGATTATCCTATTTATTGGCTTAGAAATGATTTTAGGCATTCGTATTTTTAGAAGTCATCATGAAGAAGGCGGCTCGGGTAGTATTGTGCCGATTGCATTTCCACTCTTGGCACGCGCAGGACCCTT
>CAKZLL010000416.1 GCA_937125475.1 uncultured Saprospiraceae bacterium
TTCAAAGAAAATCCAATTGCTTGGAATGGCTTTTGTCACTAATAAAAGTCCAAACAAAACGCCCGCTCCTACTGATAAATGAAAGGATATTTTCGGAACTTTAGCTCGCCAAAATATAAAAACTGGCGCAAGTCCTATGACCATTGTGCCGCTTACTGTCGTTGCGGAAAGAATAGTTGGATTTAAAAAAACGGGAATTGTACCAGCTACTGCCACTAAAATCATAGCAATTCGCCCTTTTCTAACTGTTATTTTTTTAGCTAAAGCCAAATCAACGATCAACATTTTGGAAAAAGAATTGAATGTACTATCTAAAGTCGATGCGGCAGAAGTAATCATAATAAAATTCATAACCAGCATCATTCCAACGCCTAAAATTTTACTGACTTCTACTGCGGCTTGCCCTTCCATATTTTCCATTCGTGCATAAATTCCTACAAAAGAAAACAACAAAATACACAACGAACCAATAAAAGTAGCAATAATAAAACTCCGCAAAGTGACTTTTGGAGATGCAATAAAACCCCGATCTGTCAAAACAGGATCATGAAAAGGATAGCTAAAAGATTGTAATAATGCCACAAAAAGCAAGTTCAAACCACCTGCCATTGTCCATTCTCCAGAATTTAAAAATGCTTGAATATCTCCGCCTTTTTTGGGTAAAATAACCCCCAAAATTATAAACAGCAACACGCCAAACAAAACCATCTGGATCAAATCCGTCAATAAAGAACTCCGCAAACCACCTTTTAAAGTATAGATCAAAGTCAAAATTGTAAAGACAACAATTGACCAAAAATAAGAACTGCTCCCCTGCTCTCCGAAGTAAGTGCCGATCACCATCGTATTCGACCAAACTTCATTAAATAAACGAAAAGCAATCAATACTGAAAAAAATAAAACCGCCGAACGACCAAATTTATCTTGCAAAAAATGATGCAAACTCGTAAAACCGCCAATCACACGCATTCGATAAATCACAATACCAGCGACCAAAAACGAGACATAATAGGCCGCATAAGCCACGCCTCCCACAAAACCAAAACTCATTCCTAAGTTCGCAGCATTCGTAATCGACTTCGCAAAAATCCAAGAAATAATTAAACTACTCGTCAATAACCAAGCATTTGGAAGCTTATCACTTTTGGTTGTGGCTCGAAAAAACTCCTTGGTCGTTTTGGCATAAGGCGAGATAAAAAACAAAATTAAACTCGACACAATCACCAATCCCCACTGATATATCAATATATCTTTCATTATTTACGCATTTAACTTATTGAACATCCCACCAAACTTTCGCATTAATACTATTATTATCAGCATTTGCTGCCGCAGTATTATAATTAGTTGTATTTAATGCCGCTTCTGTGTTTGGATAAGGCATTCTAACTGGCAGTAAATCATTATTGAGGCTCGCAGAAATAGTTTTTAATGTAGGAAAACCCGTTCTACGCCAGTCAATCCATGATTCATAGCCATTTCCAATATTTGCAATCCATTTTTGAGTGGCAATTTGTTCTAGTTTATTGGTGTTGTTTAAACCATAAGCCGCTTTCCCAATAGTTAAATAATCGGCAGGTGCTGCTGTTTTCCAATAATCAAAAGCTTGTGAAACGCCCATTTCATACAAATTTTTAGCATCAGCATTGATTAAACCACGTTCTGCAGCTTCCGCCAAAAGAAAACTCGTTTCAAAACTTGTCATAAAATTAGCGTCCAAATCGCCTGAATTTTCTCTAAAAACCGTTCCACCAAATGAGACATCTCCTGCATTAACTGGCGCAATAGCCGTATTGGGTCCATTCAAAGTACCTTCATAAGCCGCATTATTATTTGCTGTCGGGCGGAAAAACACTTCGATACGAGGATCATTATGATCTTTCAAAATTTCTTCCATCGTTAATGCCATCACAAAAACTTGAAAATCTCCTGCTCTCGCGGTTGCCATTCTAAAATTATTCGGCTGAGAATTAGTGAAATCAAATGTGCCATTATCAGCATTATTTTTAATATAATTCCCTTCGTCATAGATTGTTTGCAATGCTATTGATACATTCTCAACATCAGACATACGCAACAAATACTTGATTTTCAATGAATTAGCCAATTTAATCCATTGATTTAGGTCTCCATTATAAATAATATCACCTTCTACGGGAGCAGTTCCAGCCGCATTTTGAAGCGCAATAATTGCTTTGTCTAAATTATCTAATAATCCGTTTGTATTTTTATAAATATCCGCTTGTAAATCATAAGCAGGCTGAACCACACCATTTTTACCTGAAACTGCTTCAAAATAAGGCACATCACCAAATAAATCCGTAGTAATTCCAGCTAAATAAGTTTTCATCACGAGCGCAATTCCTTCATAATTGCCATAAGTTGGTATAGTGCGTGATTTTTCTAAAATAATCTCATTATCTCGAAGCAAAGTGTAAAGAATTGGCCAAGGGTTTCCCCCAAATTGAACGCCCGTTAAATCATGGCGATCAAAATTATTAAAATCAATCAAAGCGACTTGTTGCGCCAAAAGACTTCCTGCTACAAATCCTTCCCAAGAAAGTTTCTCCCCAGATTCCCAAAGTACATTTCGCAAAAGCAAACTCGGTTCGACTTCGACAGGTGCGTTAGGATTCGTATTAATTTCCATAAAATCCTCTGTACAAGAAGAAGCTAAAAGAAATGTGAATGCTATTATATATATTTTTTTCATTGTTGTGATTGTTGTGATTGTTGTGATTGTTGTGATTGTTGTGATTGTTGTGATTGTTGTGATTGTTGTGATTGTGAATATCTACTTGAAATTTCATGCGATGTTTCAAATCAATCACACAATCTTTTCAATCTTACAATCAGCCGAAGGCGACACAATCAGCGAAGCGACACAATCATAACAATCCCATAATTTTTTAAATTTTAAAAATCAAATCCAATACTTAGACCAAAACTTCGCGTCGAAGGATAGCTCATATCTTCTACTCCGCTTACAAAACCTTGTCCTTGAAACGCGATTTGCTCTGGATCAAAATGCTTGATTTCTGGCGCATAAACCCATAGGTTTTTACCAATAATCGAAATGCGCATTCCATGTAAAACAGAACTACTCGGAAAAGAATAACCAATACTTAATTCACGCAATTTAACAAAAGAAGCATCTAGTGTATTGTTTTCTTCATGATTTCTATCATAATAATTCCTGTAA
>CAKZLL010000417.1 GCA_937125475.1 uncultured Saprospiraceae bacterium
GTAGCTGGCGAAGCAGGTGTTCCGTTCTTTACAATTTCTGGTGCGGATTTCGTTGAAATGTTTGTTGGTGTTGGTGCATCAAGAGTAAGAGATTTGTTTAAGCAAGCAAGAGAGAAAGCACCTTGTATCATTTTTATTGATGAGATTGACGCTATCGGTCGTGCAAGAGGTAGAAACTCTATGCAAGGAAACGATGAACGCGAAAATACATTAAATCAGTTGTTGGTAGAAATGGATGGTTTCAGTACTGAGAAAGGAGTTATTTTGATGGCTGCTACAAACCGACCTGATATTTTGGATAGAGCTTTATTGCGCCCAGGACGTTTTGATCGTCAGATTGGTATTGATAAGCCAGACTTGCAAGGTAGAGAGCAAATATTTGAAGTACATTTACAAACAATTGTTATTGGTCCTGATATCAATGCTAAGGTTTTGGCGGAACAAACGCCAGGTTTTGCAGGAGCAGACATTGCGAATGTTTGTAATGAATCAGCTTTAATTGCGGCTCGTCGTGATAAAAAGCAAGTAGAAATGGATGATTTTCAATACGCTTTAGATCGAGTAATCGGTGGATTGGAAAAGAAAAATAAAATTATTTCTCCAGAAGAAAAGAAAGTGATTGCTTTCCATGAAGCAGGTCATGCGATTTGCGGTTGGTTTTTAGAGCATGCTTCTCCTTTGGTAAAAGTTACGATAGTACCGCGCGGTGTCGGGACGTTGGGTTATGCTCAATACTTACCAAAAGAACAATATATTACAACAACGGAACAGCTTTTGGATAGAATGTGTATGACTTTAGGTGGTCGTGCAGCAGAAGCTAATACTTTTGGTCGAATTTCGACAGGTGCACAGAGCGATTTGGATCAAATTACTAAAATGAGCTATGGAATGATTGCTTATTATGGTATGAGTGACAAAGTAGGTAATGTATCATTTTATGATATGCAAGGTCAAAATTCATTTACAAAACCTTATTCTGATCAAACGGCAAGAATGATTGATGAGGAAGTAAGGGCTTTGATTGATGCTCAATATGATAGAGCAAAAGCATTGTTGAAAGAACGAAGTAAAGAGTTACATTTATTAGCTAATCGTTTATTAGAAAGTGAAGTCTTATTAAAATCTGACTTAGAACAATTAATCGGACCAAGACCTTTTTCACCTCAAGCAAAAATAAATGAAAATAATTCAGGTATTGAGGAAGCAGAAGTCATTGATTAATCGTTATAAGATTAATTAGTATTAAAAATAAAATGGCAATAAATTAATAAAGGGTTTTCCTTCTTAAAGAAGGAAAACCTTTTACTTTTCTAGAAAGAATAAACTAGTACAATTCCACTTTTGCTTGTTCCCAAAGTGCATCCATTTCATTCAATTCCATTTCAACTAACGGTTTAGGCGCATTCTTTTCTATAAATTCAAAACGCTTCTTGAATTTTTTGTTAGTTCTTTCAAGGGCAATTTCTGGGTCGATATTCATAAAACGGGCATAATTGACTAAGGCAAATAAAATATCACCAAATTCATCTTCGAGTTTGTCGTGTCCTGCGTTTTCGTTTTTAGCTTCTTGAAATTCTCCAATTTCTTCCTCGACTTTTGCCCAAACTTGCTCTGTGTTTTCCCATTCAAAACCAACCTTTGCCGTTTTTTCTTGCAAACGATAAGCTTTCACCAATGCAGGAAGCGAGGTCGGCACGCCTTCAAGCATTGACTTTTTGCCTTCTTTGAGTTTGAGTTGTTCCCAATTATTCTGAACATCCTCCTCCGAAGTAACTTTTACATCTCCATAAATATGCGGATGACGACGAATTAGTTTTTCATTAATGGCTTCTAATGCATCGCCTATATCAAATTTTCCTTGCTCCTCTCCTATTTTACTATAAAAAACAAGATGCAACATCAAATCACCAATTTCTTCTTTGATTCCTTCCACGTCTTTTTCCAAAATAGCATCTGCCAATTCGTACATTTCCTCAATGGTCAACTTTCTAAGACTTTCCATTGTTTGTTTTTTGTCCCACGGGCATTTTTCACGAAGATCGTCCATGATTTCTAAGAGATGTTTAAAAGCGGCTAATTTACGTTCCATTTGTTATTTTTATTTAAAGTTAGTTTCATACAAAATTAAAAAAGCTGTCAACCCATTAAATGAGTTGACAGCTTTTTTAAAAAAATTTAATCTTTTATAATTAGTTTTTCTTAGCAGCTCGTGCGGCTTTACGCTCTGCAATAGCTTTTGCTTTATTTTGTTTATGTGTGTAAATCGCAACTTGCTGTCTAGTAAAGATATTAAGTATTTTATTAGTTCCAGCTTCAATAATTCTATTGCGTTTTTCTTGATAACCATCACGACTTCTACCGCTTTCAATTGCTTTATCAAGCGTTTGAACATGTTCAGCAGATTTCAAACGAATATCATAAACTTTTACTGCTTGTACATTTGTTAATTTGAATGAAGTTTTCATATAAGCAGTGTAAGCCTCTGCGTTTTCTTTTGGTGTCATATTATTAAATTCAGAACCATCAAAAACTTGGCTTTGCGCAAACATAGCTACTCCTACAAATAAAGATAAAAGTGTAAACAATACTTTTTTCATAATTAAGATATTTTCAATTGCTAATTTTCTTTTTCTTTGGTTAGTCATTTATTAAATAACTTACTTAGTTTATTGTCCTAAAGATAAGGTTAAGATAGAGTTTTTCTAATGTTTTTTAAAATTTGTCCTATTTTTTAAATTACAAATAGCATTTTTTTGCATTTCGGTGTCAGTTGCGACAAAATGTAAGTCACTTTTACGAAATTTTTAGTTAAAAAAATCTGATTGTAACGGATTGCAATAATAGCTATAACTTAAAAAGTTGGTGACATACCTAAAGGCACTTTTAATCTAATTCAAGAACAATTTCTACAAACGATGTCACAGCTCTGTTGCTAATGAAATATATTATATAGCAGCAGAGCTACTACACTGTTTGTAGAAATTGGTTATAAATGGACAATAAAGCTTATCATAAAGTTGCTAGAACCAAACCTAAGAGTATGAGCGGAATCAAACCTGTTAGTAAAGAAAGTATTAATCCACCTCTTGCCATAAGTTTACTAATACGATGATCTTTGGGGTTTTCTGACTTTCTGATTTTTAACAACGTTCCTATTGATAAAATATCTCCAATTATAGCAGCAATAGCGGCAGCTAAGAAAAACCATATCGAGGACACACCACCTAAAACTAAAAAAATCAAGCTAAAAATTCCAATAAATAAAGATAATCTTGCATTTTGCATAATTGTCTCGTCTTTTGATTTTTTCTTAATTTTTTTTAAAATGTATTTTTTCAACCACCTTTTTCTTTTTGATGGTTTTGTTTTTATGGTTTGCTGAGTTTTTATTTCCGTAGAAATGGCATTTTCTCCTCCTGCGGCTTCTGCCATCGAAAAAGAAGCCAATAGAAAACTAATCAATAAAAAACCAATTCTAAATTGTGTTTGTAATCTCATTATTTTTGTTTTACGGTTAAATAATTTAAGTGAAGATAGCAATAAATATTATAATAAAAACAATATTTAAAAAGCGAATTGTGACTGTCTTGTTGATAGAATTTGTTTAGGTATTATGATTAATTTTCGTTGACTAATACACTTTTAATTTAAATATTCTTTTATAGTGATCACTTTTATCTGTATAAGGATTTTGAGCAGATATTGTTGTTTTAAATAACTTCATTCCTTTTGACTTTGGAGTAAAATAATAACTGCCTCTTCCATTTTCTATTGGAATTTCTTGACCATTAATCGACATTTCCATACTATCCAAATAAACATAAGAGTTCACCCAAAAATAACTTTTGAACACCTCTCCTTCTCGCGGTTCATTATCTGGCGACATCACTATTATTTCGCCTGTATTGGTAAAAGGTGCTATTTTTAACTGCTCAAAATATGTTGAATAGGTTTGTAATAATTGTGCCTCAACTAAATGAAGTTCTTGTATACTTCCCTTTATCAGCCACATTAAATGAGCAAAATCTAAAGTCTTTAAATGTTTTTGTAATTGACTTTCGTCTTGAAAATCAATTGTTAAATTTAGACTAGAATCGAGTTGATTTTGAAGATCGATTCTCATTCTATTCAAAAAACGATTACCAATAAATTCTAAATGAGTTGTATCTTTTATTATCGAATTAAGTTCATTTTTATAAGACAAAAACGAGGCAGTTATTTTTTTTGAATAATGTTTTTTTATTTTACCTAAATTAGGATTGAATGCAAAAGCTGACTGTTTTTTCATAGTGAAATGATCAGATTTATCATTCTTATTATAATCAAAATAATAATCAAAGTAAGGGTTTTCAATTTTAACAACTCTATGATAAAAAGTGTTCAAAATGGTTTCAAGTCCTGTTTTTGCACGCCTGACTTTCTCCATTCTATCCATCAATATTTCTAAATTTGGATATTGTTCCAGGTCTCCTTTTCTGTAAAAAATGATAAAATGATTTTCATCATTCAGTGCATTATTTGTCTTTTCTAGTATTTTTATTTGCTTAATGATTGCGTGCGATCTAATTTGTTCTCTTTGATTTTTGTATAAAAACAAACCGAAAAGAATGAATAACAGCAAGATCACAACAACAAGATTTTGTTTTACGGTCATTTTTTTTGTTTATCGTGGGTAAATAGTGAAAGCCTGTTCTAACTCTTCGCCTTTTTTATAGCGATTTCGAGTGAAAGAATAATTATCCCATTTTGCTTTCACTTTTAATTTTTTGGGTTGCCTGTCTTTAATAGGTAATTCCAGATGACCAATATTATTTTTACAAAATAATTCTTTATCATTTATACTCATTTCCAAATGATATAAATCATCTATATTTCGAGCTAATATTAGTTCTAATTTTGCAGTTTTCCCTAAAAGAATAGGAGGAGCATGTAAGAAAGGTTGATATAGATTATCGGTAATAAGGATATTCCCACTCATTACACTTAACAGCTTTTCATTAATTAACTTCAAATTTATAATCAACTGATTTAAAACATTTTGAATATTCATTCTTAAATCAAATTCGCTACTAACCTCATCAACTTCTAAAGATAAAAGCAGGTTATTCATTTCATTCATACTGTATAATGAATGAGTTTTAGCTAGATTATAAAGTGTATCTTGTGTTACTTTTTGAAGTGTATTTATTTGGGTTTGAATATTTTTTATATCTGTATTATTCAATTCTTCTTGATCAAAAAGAGCCTTAATTTCATTATACTTTTTTTGATAAATCTCATAAAAAAAATTATGCAAATGCTTCATTTCAAGATCCTCTTCTCTTCTATTTAAAAATCTTTCAGTTGTCAATTTTTTAAATTCATTTCTTTTCCATAAGACATTCTGAACAGTTGTTTGTTGATTAATTATTTTATTTTGCAAATCATTATTAATAGAATTTTCTATCTGAGTAAAATAAAAATACAAAATAAAGCTACTTAATATCAAAGAAAAAACTTTTAAGAATTGCTCAATTATAGGTGTTTTCATTTTTTAAGTATTAGATCATTAATAACTTCAAATACTCTACCTCTATTAATAAAAACGATTTAGCACATTAAACCTGATTGATTAATGTACTAAATCGTTTTTTATCCAAAAATCCAATAGTTACTCCTTAGTTTTTAATAAACTTCCTTACGCCGTTTTGCGATCCATTCTTAATTTTTATAAAATAAAAACCGCTAGAAAGCATAGAAATGTCAATTTGATTATTCAAAATATGCATATTCTGCCAGACAATTTTTCCATTAATGTCCATAATTTCAATAGATAATATTTTCTTTTTTTTCGTTTCAATCATTAAATAATCATTGGCAGGACTAGGAAATAGACTAAAATCTAATTGATCAACTTCCTTAGTAAAAGTTGATAAATCAGTATATTTGACTAATTTTCCATTTTCCCCTGTAAGAAATCCAATTGTATTATTAGCTATTCCGACACCACCAGTTAATGAAATAGAGTCAATCGTGTGTTCTATTATACCTTGTCCCATAGTATAAATTCTAAGGTTTCCACTAATAGGAATCAAAAACGTTGTATCATTTAACAAACCAAATTCCCCCATTTTACTAGCAGGTTGTCCAGCAGGCTGAGAAAGTTCTCCAAATCCATTCAAATAAAGATAGGTTCTATCTGAATCTGGCGTTTTAAGATGAAACACCTCTCCATTACTATTCGTTTTCACATCCATTACAACAGCTCTACTATCTCCATAGATTAAGCTCCAATCTAAATAACGTGTTGTCCACTGCATTCCATTAGTACTATACAGAGCATAAGGATATTCCCCTGCATTATAATCATAATCACTTCCACCAATTTCCCATTTTCCGTTAGTATAGTCGATAGAATTGAATGTATAATAATTCCCAGTACCAATGCCTTGAAGGCTATCCCAAAAATACCAACTTGGTGCTACAATTACTTCCGAAAAACTATCTCCACCATCAATTGTTGACAAAACAATACCTCCATCTTCATATCCTACAATCTTTCCTTCTGTTGCAGAAATAAAATGAAAATCTTTCAATGTTTCACTAAAGACTTGAGATGTAAAGTTCATTCCACCATCATTAGTTTTAAAAAACACGCTGTCAGATAATGCAAAACCAACATTATTATCAATAAATTGAACTTTTGTAAGATTTTCGGTTGTATTAAGACTTAATGTTGTCCAAATATTTCCTCCATCAATTGTTTTGACCATCGTTCCATTTTCGCCAACAGCAAAGCCAATTTGCGTGTTAATAAAATGTACATCATTCAAATTATTATTTGTAGATGTCTGAATAACCGTGAATTGTGCGGTAAGTGTTAATGAATAATTTAAAAGAATTGTAAGTAGTAAAGTGGTTCTCATTTCTATGCTTTTTTTATTTAAAAATCATTCTAATATAGCTCTTATATTTTTACGGAAAAAATATAGAATAGTTGTTTTTCTTAAATATTAGGCATAGCACATGCAGCTTATTGATTTATTTTTTTGGTTCTTTATGATTTTATGTGATGATTAATAA
>CAKZLL010000418.1 GCA_937125475.1 uncultured Saprospiraceae bacterium
TTTTTTCTGAAGAAAAATTAAAAGAGTTTTTAGAAAAACATACAGAAAACATAGAAGTGGTTAAGGATGACATCCCCTATTTTATTATTAGAAACGACTCTTATATTACTACATATTTAAATTAGTTATCAACAATTTTATATTTCTCTTCAACATTAACAACCACATTATCTGAGTTATAAGTAACCACCAAATAAAGGTCTATTATATTGTGAGCGGTCATGGAGGGCCAGATCCTGGAGCAGTTTATCGAAGTGGCGGTCGAAAAGATTGTGAATATGAATATGCTTACGATATTGCGCTTCGTTTGGCTCGGAATTTAATCTCGCATGGCGCAACAACTTATTTAATAGTAAGAGATCCTAATGACGGTATTCGTTCGGGAAGTTATCTAAAAAATGATAAGGATGAAATATGTTGGAGAAGTCAGAAAATACCTAGAGCGCAAAAGAAACGCTTAGGGCAACGTGCAAAAGCTATTAATAAACTCTATGCTTATCATAAAAAAAGAGGAGTGAAGGATGAAAATCAACGGACAATCATGTTGCACATAGATTCTAGAAAAGTGAATAAGCGGATAGATATTTTCTTTTATTATTATCCAGGAAATAAAAAAGGGAAAAAATTTGCGACAACTTTGCAAAAAAGTATTAGATCTAAATATAAAGAATATCAAAAAAATAGAGGTTATACAGGAACAATAAAGGCTAGAGACCTTTTTATGCTCAGAGAAACAAAAACTACCTCAACTTATATCGAACTGGGGAATATTAAAAATCCGATGGATCAAAAGCGCTTTTTAGTAGAAAATAATAGGCAAGCAATCGCTAATTGGTTGTTTTCTGGAGTGGTTTCAGCAGCAAAGTGAAAAAAATCAGTGTTTAGACAATAATTTTTATAAAATTTTCATTTTATACTTGCATATTTCAAAGTAATGACCTACATTTGTACTAACAAGATAAGCAAATAAGTCACGAGGAAACTCGTATTGATTATATTTAAGAATATGTTTTTTGGGGTTATAACAGGGTGGAGCGCTTTTTGCGACTTCGCCCTTTTTTATGCCTTTTTTAGACCCTCTTATTTCCTCCCTATAATTTATTGTAACTTTTTTTTAAAAAAAACTTGACTCGTGTACTTATATTTCGTATATTTGTCTTGTGTTTTTTGGGGTTATAAGAGGGTGAGGTCGTTACTGACTTTGCCCTTTTTTATTTTAGGTCAATTTCAAGCTAAAAATCACTTGCCAAAGTGATCAACTTTATTTAAGAAATTCCATCCTTTATTTTACTAATACTTTATCAAAGAAAAATTATTCATTTTAAAAGGCAAAGCTTTTTAGAATTTGTAAAACTATATCTATTGAAAAGGAAAATTGGCCACATAATCTAATCTAAGTAAGTTATTTAATCTATTCCTTGATATTTTCTTTGATTATATTAGTAAAATAACAATTCTTTGTTTTTTCAATGTCACATTTTTGAAATTTGGCATGATTTTTACCCATTGTTAAATATAAAATACTTAATAATGAGACAAACAATACTAACATTATTTATTCTTGCATTAATTAGTTCTTTGGGGATGAGCCAAGTCAGTGTTGGTGCTTTTGGTGAAATGATTGTTGAACAATCAGCTCCAATTCCAGAAATTACTACTATCTCAAAAGAAAATATAGTTAATGGTCCTAATAATAAGGCTGAGGTTAAGAGAGGATTAAAAAAGACTAAGAAGAAGAATGAAGGGGAGTATAGGTATATGAGTTTTAAAATTGAGATTATGACAGTCGAATCTACTTTAGATTTAGATAATCATATTTTTTCTAGCTATGGAGATATTTCTTTTAATCAAACGAAGAAAGACGGATTTACTTATTTTTCAGGAGATTTTTCTGATGAAAATCAAGCAAAAAGAGCACTTGAAAAAGTTCAAAGGGTTTATCCTAAAGCTAGAATAGTAAAAGAAAGAAGATATTTGAATAAAAAGAAAAAATAATATTCAAGATATATAATAAATGCATTACATGTTTTCATAATTAATAATTAGAGGCGATGACCATTAAGTCATCGCTTTTTTATTTCTAGAAAAAGATTTGTGAAAAAAATGAATAGAGTTTTAAACTTCTTATGTTTTAGTTAGTCAATGAAATAACCGCTTGTACAAATGGAGGTATTATTTAAAAATTATTAAAAAACAAAAAATATAAGAAATAATGAAGAATATAAAATTGAAGTTTAGTATAGTATTAATTGCGTTGTTTATCACAAGCCTATCTTTTGCTCAATCAAAAACAGATCGAAGAGGCAAAAGAATGGAGAAAAGAATGGAGAAAAGAATGGAGCATTTGACTAAAAAATTAGAATTGAATGAGGCACAACAAACTTCAATTCAAGCAATATTCAAAGGAAATACTGAAAAACGCCAAGCAATTTTCCAAAAGGAAGGAGAAAGAGCAGAGAAACGTACGGCAATGAAAGCTTTAGAGCAGGAAGAAGCAAAAGCTATTGAAAAGGTTTTGACTAAAGATCAGCAAGTACAGTTTCAAGAAATAAGAGCGGCTCAGGTCAAAAAAATGGGGAAACACAAGAATAAAATGGCAAAGCGCAAGAACAAAATGAAAAATGTAGATAAAAAAGCGCTTAAAAAGGAATTGAAAACTTATCATCAGCGTAATATCATGCCTGTTATCAAACAACAACGAGCAAAACTGGAAACACAAATTAGTGAGGCTGATAAAAAAGAAATTAATGAAATTCGTACCACTTTTGAAGCCATGAAAAACAAAGGTAAAGGTATGAAGAGAGGAATGAAAAAAAGCCGTAAAGATCTTTCTGATGCAGAAAAAGCAGCAATGAAAAAAATGAAAGCGGCTAAAAAAGTAGAAGTGGTAAAAGCAAAGGCGTTAGCTGAAAAGTATGAAACGGAAATAAAAGCTTTAAGAGAAGAGATTGAGCCAAACATAGAAAACTGGAAAACTGATATTAAAGCCATTTATAAAAAACATGGTCTTGAAAAATCACCATCTAAAACTGGAAAAGACGATCAAAAGAAAGCGCATAAAAAAGCTAAAAGAAAGCATGGAAAAAAACATGGTAAGTATCGAATGAGAGGACATTTTAATGAATTAAAATCAGTTAAATTTTTATTACTTAATCCAAATGCAGAAAATAAGGGCGAAGCGCGAGAAGCTGCGATTGATAAAAATGCAACTTTACGTGTTTATCCTAATCCATCACAAGGATTTAATAATGTGGAATACAAAGTGTCAGAAGCTGGAAATGTGAGCATTGAATTGCATGATCAAGATGGAAAACTAGTGAAAACAATTTTGAATGAATATAAAGAAGCTGGAAATTACAAAGTCCGTGTTAATTTGGGCGATTTGAAAGGCTATGTATATATGTATGTTATGAAAGACAAAACTGGTGTAACGACTGAAAAATTTGTATTGAGGAAATAAAAAATCGAAAAATCAGATTATAAAATAAAAGAAACGCTACAAATTGATGACCAATTTGTAGCGTTTCTCTTTTAAAGAAAGGTACTTATTTTTTCTTTTTATTATTCTTCTTCTTTGAAGTAGATCCTTTTTTCGGCTTTGTACGATAGCCATTTGTATTATCTTTTATAACGGCATTATTGATAATAACGACCTGTCCTTTGCTTTCTCCACGTTTTTCGAGTACAATTCCAGACCAATAATCGCCACAATCATTTTCGAGCTTTGCGCCATTCAAAATGAGTTTTCCGCCTGGTTTGATGATGATTTGACCATCTTTAGGCAATGAGACACGAGATTTAATTTCTAAAACAGCTCGTTTTCCAATAATCAAATGACCTTCTAAATCCCTCGAACCTGTCCAAACCGTTTTATCTTTTATTGTGATTGTTGCATCGGGATTTAAGGAGCACCAGGTTCTTTTGAGCATTTTTCGTTGCGCAGAATTTTTATTAGAAAAGTTTCGATGCACTTTTCCAAGCTGACAGGGCGACCAAGCATTTTGATAAGTATTGTAATCCATCACATTATTGGAGGCTTTGGTATTACAAGGCGCATTTTTTTGTCGAGTGTAACAGTTTGGATTATTAGGCGTGTCAGAACAGCCATCATTGCCGCTCCAAGTGTGATGAATGCCTAAAACATGACCAGATTCATGATTCATCAAACCAGCACAAAACCACGCGCCTTTTGTCACAGCAACACCTTTTTTGATGCCCATCGTATCGCGACTATAAGAGTATAAACCTGCTAATCGAAGCCAATTTTTGTTTGGAAAGGCAATTCCTGTAATGACTTTTTTAAAAGTTTTAGATTTTAAGCTATCTGGATGATGAGGCTGAACGAAAACATTGAGAACTTTTCCTTTTTGAACGCCATATTTTTTAAAAATAAAATTAGACATTTGACTGCGTTTCTTGCTGCGTTTTACAAAATTATATAACTCTTCATCATTATGAAAATAAATGCCATCATCGCCATCAATATTCGGATCAGGCGCGAGTTCAAACCGATAACGTGTCGGTAAAACGGGCGTATTATTCCCATCTGGAATGAACATTTTTTGATTATCAGCTAATTTTTTATTGGTTTCAATTAAATATTCATGAATATAAGCTGTGCCTTCCTCTTCACTAAAATTATGAAGCCCTTTTCCGTCGCGCATGATGTGAAAATTAACACGAACATAGCGAATTGCAAAAGTACTATCAGGATAATAAGCGCTGTAATGATTAGGGCGAACGAGTTGATCCGAAACTTCTGTTTCGGTACTAATATCATTACTGTTCAAAAAAGATGTTTCTTTGCAGGAATGAATGCTAATTAGAATAAGTAGAATAAAAAGTAAATGTTTCATAGTTGTGTGAATAAGTGAATAAATATTAAATTATGATTTCTAAAATATAACTTATGAAGCTACAAGACAAATATTTTACGCTGGTTTTGGGTAAATCTTAGTTTAACTTCGTTTTAGCAGGGAGACTAATTGTAAATATGAAAACAGGAATTGCCGTTTTAATGATTTTCTTGATGAATTGTTCTATTGTAATAGGACAATCGGATACGTCGTTGTCTAATCTCAATCATCATTTTTTTTACAATATAAAAGCCAGTCCTGGAGATACATTACACTCAGATACATTAACGATTTTGCCGAGTTCTTTAGAAATTATTGATGCTAAATACCAAAAAAAAATTGATCCTGTATATTTTAAAGTGACAAATTCCGCGATTATTTGGCAAAAAAGTTATATCACCAGTAAAATTATTATCCAGTATCGGACGCTTCCTTTTGATCTTTCGACGGCTCAAATGAATAAAGACACGACTTGGATCGGAAAAAAAATTGAAGGCAGGCTCGTTGGAGGCGGTTATGAATACAATCCAAATGCTAAAGCGGATAATCCTTTTGCGCAAAGCGGTTTGAATTATAATGGTACTTATTCGCGTGGGATTGCTTTTGGAAATAATCAAGATGCGACGTTTAATTCTAATTTTAACCTGCAAATGTCAGGTAATTTAGGAGATGGAATTGAAGTAGTTGCTGCGATTTCTGATAATAATATCCCCATTCAACCGCAAGGTAATACCCAACAATTACAAGATTTTGATCGAATTTTTATTCAAATTAAAAAAGATGAAACCGCGCTTACCGCAGGAGATTACGAACTGAGGCGGCCGAAGAGTTATTTTATGAATTATTATAAAAAATTACAAGGTGCGACGTTGGATAATACTTTTTATATTGGAAAAAATCAGTCGCTTACCTCTAAAGCTAGTTTTGCGATTGCGCGTGGAAAATTTGCTCGAAATACTGTTACTGCCATCGAAGGAAATCAAGGACCATATCGCCTTCAAGGTAATAGTGGAGAGCGATTTATTATCATTTTAGCTGGAACAGAGCGCATTTTTATTGATGGAAAATTACTAACTCGTGGTCAAAACCAAGATTATATTATTGATTATAATAGAGGAGAAGTGACTTTCACGCCCAATCAATTGATTACAAAAGACAAGCGAATTATTATTGAATTTGAATATAATGATCAGAATTATAATCGAACGCTTTATGCGATTAATAATGAATTTAGGTATAATAAAAAACTGCGTTTTAATTTTAATTTATACTCAGAACAGGATGGGAAAACATCGGTTTCAAGTCGAGAATTGACGAAAGTCCAGCAAAATGTATTGGCAAATGTACCCGATGATGTAGGAATAGGAATTGCGCCAAGTTTGGATAGTATGGCTTTTAATTCGGATTTTATTATGTATCAATTGATTGATACTTTGGTAAATGGCGTGCAGTACGATTCGATTTTGATTTATTCAATTCAACCTGATAGCGCTATTTATACTGCTCGATTTTTGGAAGTTGGACAAGGAAAAGGGCATTACATTCGATTGCAATCTGCGGCTAATGGAACGGTTTTCGGCTGGATCGCGCCTGATCCGATCACAGGATTGCCACAAGGTAGTTTTGAGCCAATTATCCAATTGACCGCTCCAGCGAAACGACAATTATATACACTAGGAGCAGCTTATCAAATCAATAAAAAATGGGCTATTCAATCTGGATTAAACTTACAACAAATGCGTTTTGAAAACAATCAACTAGCAATAGCATCTTCAAATACAAATGCATCAAATATTACTTTTAATTCTAATCAATCCTTTGCTTTTGTAAATACAAATAGCGCTTCTTTTAATACAAGTTCCCTTTCTTCTAATATTTTAAGTTTAGATGGAAATTTAACGCAAAACTATAGCTATTATGAAGTTCCTTTAGAAATAAAGTACAATATTATATCAAATGATAAATTTAAAACGGCTATTGTAAGTGGGTTTAGTACATTGTTTTTAAATAAAAATGAAGTAATTTTAACTTCACAATCTTTTACTTCTAAAGGTGAAGCTAACAATTTAAATAGTATAAATTTTAGCGGAAATATAGGTTTTGATTTAAACTACAATTTAAATTCAAACTTGCAGTTACATTTTAATCCAATGATTAAAACTCAGTTAAGCACTTTTAATAAAAATGCAAATGG
>CAKZLL010000419.1 GCA_937125475.1 uncultured Saprospiraceae bacterium
TTTTTCAAGCGCGTAAAAAAATAAAAATTGATTTTTTCAAAGCCCTATTTTATTATACCAGCACAATTTTTTACTCAACGTTTCAACATCCCAAAAAAGGGGAATGGAAGGGGTTTTTCCTAATTGCCTGCGATGGAACATGATTTAATACCTCTTTTTATTCGAAATATTTTTAATGAAAATAAATAACTTTTGCATTAAAAATGCCATTTTGAGCATTAATCAGCTAAGTTACTTTTAAGAATTTTCTATTTTCTCGAAATCACGACTCGTTTACTTTCCAAAACCAGCCATTTACCATCTTTCTCTTCCATTAAAGTAATAAAATAAACGCCAGCATCTAACTTTGCGCCTTGCTGATTAATACCCTGCCAAGTATAATTCTTTTCAATAGCATGAGCTGAAAAAACGGTTTGCCCAATTGCATTGGAAATTCTTAAAAGTGGCTGATCATAAGGGTGAAAAATAGTCAGATCATCCTGGAAAGGATTAGGGAAAACTAAAAATTGCTTTGGTGCAGGAGGTTCAACTACAATAATTACTTGATCATTATTGGCATTAGGTGTAGTTTGATCTAGTGACTGAAACTCGCCCGTTCCATTTGGTAAACGTCCATAAGCAACATCAGTTGTTTGTTCTGGATAGGTCACAAGGTCAAGCGCAGCAAAACCAAGGTCGGCATTGCTATAAATTCCAAGTGTTTCCCCGCTTTTTTTTAATTTGAAATTAGCATGTTGATTGCCTTGATTTTCATCATTATCTGCCCAAATAAGCAAATATTCATCAGGTAAAATACTCGTATTAGGTAAAGCCCATTTTGTTGGATTATCTGGGTTGTCGGATAAGTATTTATCACCTAAAAAAACGGGCTGGTCATGTGCATTATAAATTTCGATCCAATCGTCGTATTCTCCTGCTTCATCTGGATGAGCGGTTTCATTGCTTGCCATAATTTCATTGATGACTAATGGCGGAAGCGCGGAAGTGAATGTAATTGTTCGCTTGTCACATCTTGGAAAACGACTTTTTGCGCCTTGATTATCCGTTGCTTCTATATAAAATTTTACTTCGCCAGCATTTAATGCAAGTGTGATTTTTCCACCAAAAATACCATCGTTTGCTTGTTCATCATTATGTTGACCATCATCAAAAAGCGCTGTTGTGGTATAAGTACCGTTATTTTCTTGATGCCAAGCTTTGACAGAAACGCCAGCATTATTATCAAAAATATGAATAGATAATTGGATCTTTTTCTCATCGACAAGTACCAGTGATTTCAAATCTGTTAAAACTGGTTTGATATTATTTCTGATGATTTGTGCATTAGCCGATTGACTTCTTGCAATAGTAAAATTACTAATGCCATGAGGCAAATGAGTTCTAATCTGTTGAATAAAAGCATTGTGAAAATCAGTCATTGTAAAGCCATAATCGAGCGTTCGAGGAATATCATTTGTGACAGAAGGCGTAATCATATTTTTCAACTGATTAACTCTTGGTGCGAGTGTCGAATAATTAAAATAAAGCCCAAGAATTTGATCCATATAAAACGAAAAACGGTCTTTATATTCCTGAACTGCCATGATTTTTTCATAAATTGGACGGGCTTCCCAATCATTCGACCATTGATAAATATCGCGCGTTGTCCAATTAATATTCTGAAACCAACTTACTCCAAATGTATTATCTAAATCGTAGGGAATGTATTCAAATTTGCCCGTAGCGGTGTTTTTATATAAATAACAATTATTTTTATTCCAAATTGGTCCATCCCAATTTCCTGTCAGTATATCAAAAGCAAGCACTTTTAAATAATCATCTACATTAAATATTTTTTCTAGTTTGCAAGGCAAATCCGCAGTAGAGCTAAAATTAAGTACTCGAATAAATTCTGCAATATCTGTATAATTATCAGTGCTAGTATTGGTTTTTAGATCATAAACGCGGCGATCATTGCCGTATTTATAATCATCTGGATTAGTACCTTGATAAGAAAAATCAGCAGGGTAGAGGCATTTGTATAAATTCCCATCTTTATTTCCAAAGCGATTTTTGACAAATTCCTCATCAATATGTTCGACATTGAGGTACAAACCGTAATAATTTCCATTAATATATAGTTCAACATGATTGGCACGAGGCGCAGGAATGCCGATATTTCGCAATAAATCCCAGCACAATTTGGATCTCATAATAGTCGGATCGTTGTGTTCTCCATTGAGATTCATTTTTTCTAAACCATGAAATTTCCGACCGCTTTCAAAAGTATTAAAAGAAATTTTAAATGATTTTTTGGCTGCTGTTCGAGAGGTATTTCCGCGTATGCGAAACCCAATATTATCAATGTTTTCGGTCGTTGTACCTGTAAGAAAAATAAACTTTGCTTGAAATTCTTGATCACTATACGCATTATTTGGATCAAGGATAAAATTAAGGTCATCCGCTGGAATAATAATGCTAACTCTTGGAATGAAATCATCTTGAAAAACTGTACCAAGGTCTGGAATAGGGGTTTGAGCTAAAACAAATGAGGTGATTGTTAATATATAAATAGCTGAAATGACTAGTTTTTTCATCTTGGCTGGGTTTGGTGAAAAAATGATAGATAAGCAAAAGTAATTGTTTTTTGCTTATCTACTACTTTGATCCTACTCCTTTCTCTAAAGCGGTAGAAAATACCCGAAAACAACACCATAATTTAAAAAACCAGATGTATCCATCGAAGCTGCAACATCCACTCTAAATAACCTAAACATGCCCCAACCAATTTTATTAATACCCAAATTAATTTCAGCATATTCTGCTTGATCAGAAGTGTAAATTGCTTTTGTACCAATGACAGTTGTCCAACCTAAACGCTTTAAAAGCGGGACTTTACTCATTAAAATACCATTAAAATCATGCTCGTAGTGTAGCATAGCATAACTATTATTAGTACTTCGAGCGTAATAAGGCAAGACAAAAAAGGAGCGATAATAATTTTCAGTTTTACCCAAAAAAGTTCGATTACCATCAAAATGAAAATAATTCATAAACGGTACAGCGCTATTATTTAAAAAAGCCCCTACTTCAATATTATATTGGCTAATGCCCCAAACGCCTGTCTGGAAACTATTGCGAACATTTAATTTAATCTTATCATAATCTGTACTTCCATCAACCGAGATACCTTTTTCATAATGCACCCACAAATCAGGTAATTTTGAGTTTAGCATTACTTTTTGATTCGGATAAGAAATATATCGTTGTTTGTACCTCAATCTAAAACTCGCGTTAAAAATAACAGCTTCGTGAGATTGAAACTGATATTCTGCATTACTAGGAATATTGGAATCATAAGGATCTCTACTTAATAAATTCACAATATAAAACTCGGTGGTATTGACCAAAGGATCTCGCTGACTATATTCCACACCGCCATCAAAGAAAATACCATTTGTCAATTCTTGTTGATAATTAATCTTAGCAAAAGTATTTTGATAAAGCCGTATGTGATTAGTTCGGTACAGCAAATTAAGCCAAGTATTACAAGCCGTACAAACAGGCTCACGGGCATTAAATTGTTGGACTTTTTGACCACCAGAAACCGTTAATTGGTTATATTTTGTTTTATTAAAATTATAAGTTGCCCGCAAACCGCCCCTGAATACCTCATCTGAAATGCCATATTGTATCGTTGGTTCGATTTCAAACCAACGACTTTTTATTTCATTAAAGCTCTTTTTATAAGCCGCAGTTAAACTGAGGGCAAAACCTTGAACAAGATTGTGTTGAACCGTGCCGAGCGGTGATTTGATTTTAAAAGAGGTTTGTTTAACAGAACGATTATAAGTATAGCCAGTTAATAAATTTATTAATTTG
>CAKZLL010000420.1 GCA_937125475.1 uncultured Saprospiraceae bacterium
CTCAATTAAACTTCTTTTTTTTGTAAAATAACAAAAGGCCTTAAGTAACCACGTTTACACGGATATTCTTGCTTTTTTAATTCTGCAAAACTGATTGATTGCCTTATTTTCTATTTGTTGAATACAAATAACCGCCCTACTTTTAAGTCCATTCAATTGAATTCAAATCAAATTAGAACTTAAATTTATGAATGAGCTTACAGAAGTTGTGAATCAACAAGCCGAACTGGTTCATAGTATTGACACAGTTTGGGTCGCATTGTGTGCGGCACTTATTTTTCAGATGGAAGGCGGTTTTGCCTTGCTTGAAGCAGGTTTTGTTCGCGCTAAAAATGCGATGAGTATTATTGCAAAAGTGATTATTGATATTGCTTTTGGTGGTTTGGCGTTTTATGCGGTAGGTTTTGGGATTGCTTATGGCGCGTCGAATGGCTGGTTTGCCTTTGATATGGGAATTACAGATAGAGATTTAGGTTTAGACTTGACAGTTTCTAATGAACTCTTTTGGTTCATACAATTAGGATTTGCGATAGCTGCGATTTCGATTGTTTCGGGAGCAGTAGCAGAGCGCATGAAAATTTGGGCTTATGCTGTTTTTGTTGTAATTTTCTGTGCATTTATGTATCCTCTAGCTGCAAATTGGGTTTGGAATCCAAATGGTTGGTTAGCTGGAAGAGGTTTTAATGATTTTGCGGGATCGGCAGCGGTTCATGCGATGGGCGGATTTGCGGCATTAGCTGCGGCAATCGTTTTAGGTCCGCGTATAGGAAAATATACCAAAGACGGAATTACGGCTATTCCTGGGCACAATTTACCTTTGGCTGCTGTTGGCGCATTTATCCTTTGGTTTGGCTGGTTTGGTTTCAATCCAGGCTCTACTTTGGGAGCAGTTGGTAAGTGGGAATTAATTGGAAAAGTAGCAACTAACACCTTTTTAGCATCAGTTGCGGGTGGTATTTCTACTATGGCTTATACTCAATTCAGATATGGAAAGATAGATATTACCATGACGATCAATGGTATTTTAGCTGGTTTAGTGGCGATTACTGCGGGTTGTAATGTTTTAGATCCGAATTCTGCGCTGATTGTTGGTTTGATAGCTGGTGTTTTGGTAGACGTTGCGGTTGTAATGATTGATAAAATGAGAATTGATGATCCTGTCGGAGCAATTGCAGTTCATGGGGTGAATGGTTTGTTTGGAACGATAGCAGTTGGACTTTTTCATGCCGAAGCAGGTTTGTTTTTCGGAGGTGGAGCAGCACAATTAGTAACACAAACGCTTGGAGTTGTGGTAATTGGCGGATTTTCTTTCATTGTTACTTATGTTATAATGACTTTATTAAAATCAACAATGGGTATTAGAGTTTCGAGAGAAGAAGAAGCGGCTGGCATAGACGCGGCATCATTTGGAGTTGAATCTTATTCTACATTTGAGTAATTAGTGAAAGGTAAAATATTTTTATCCATTTAAATTTCATTAAAAAACGGAAGATCAAAAAAAAGTCATGAAAAAAATAGAAGCAATTATACGCCCTTCAAGGCTTCAAGCAGTTCAATCTGGATTAAAAGAAGCTGGCATTCCTTGTTTAACGGTTGTTCCTGTGAAAGGAACTGGTTTACAAAATAGTTATGCAGAGCGCTATCGAGGTGTAGAGCAAACGATGATCTTACAAACACGAGTAATGATTATTTGTATTGTAAGTGATGAAAATTTAGATATTTGTATTGATGTGATTTTAGATAATGCCTCTTCTGGAGAAGTAGGAGATGGTAAGATTTTTATTTACGATGTACAAGACGCGATCAGAATCCGAACTAGAACTAGAGGAGGAGAAGCGATTAGGTAAAGATTGTTATGATTGTTTGATTGCTAAGGTGTTCTTTATTCATAAAAAAGAACACCTTAGCAATCAAGCAATTTCTAAAGATTTCCTCTCAATTCTTGCTCTCTTTCTAATGCTTCAAAAAGTGCTTTAAAATTACCTTTTCCAAAAGAACGAGCGCCTTTTCTTTGAATAATTTCAAAAAACATTGTTGGGCGAGCCTGTACCGTTTTAGTGAAAATCTGTAATAAATAGCCTTCTTCATCTCGATCTACCAAAATACCTAATGGTCTCAATGCCTCAATATCTTCCTCAATTTGACCTACTCTTTCAGTTAATTCATCATAGTAAGAACTTGGAACTTGTAGAAATTCTACGCCTCGATCTCTTAGCATTGTGACTGTTTCGATAATATTATCTGTCGCTACGGCAATGTGTTGAACACCTTCTCCTTCATAAAATTCCAAATATTCATCTACTTGAGATTTTCTTTTGCCAGGAGCAGATTCATTGATTGGAAATTTGATTCGACCATTTCCATTACTCATTACTTTACTCATCAATGCGCTGTATTCTGTCGAAATGTCATTATCATCAAAAGACATGATTTGCGTAAAGCCCATCACTTTAGCATAGAAATCAACCCAATAATCCATTTTACCCAAGTTAACATTTCCAACCATATGATCGACGAATTTTAATCCAATTGGAGCTGGATTATAACGCGTTTCCCACTTGATGAACCCAGGAAGAAAAGTCCCATTATAGTCTTTTCTTTCTACAAAAATATGAACCACCTCACCATAAGTATAAATTCCAGAGCGAACTACTTTTCCATCTTTGTCTTCCTCTATGGTAGGAGACATGTAGTGAGTTGCGCCTCTTTTCATCGCCTCTTCATAGGCATATGTCGCGTCATCAACCCAAAGTGCGGTTACTTTCACACCATCACCATGTTTATCAATGTGCTGACCAACTGCCGTTCCGCTTCTCAAAGGAGAAGTCAAAACCAATCTGATTTTATCTTGAACAACTACATAAGATTCGGTGTCTCTACTTCCTGTTTCTAAACCACGATAGGCTAAAGATTGAAAACCAAATGCTGATTTGTAATAATGAGCCGCTTGTTTGGCATTACTTACATAAAGTTCTAGGTAATCAGTGCCATTAAGTGGCATAAAATCTTGGGCATTATTGTAAACTTTCTGAGTAACTGGCGATACTGATGTCATGATGATTGGTTTAAAAAATTATTGAATAGCTCTGCTCTGTTGCAAATTTGTTGAATAGCTCTACTTTAAATAGAGAAAAAATTATTGAATAGCTCTACCCAAAAATACGATATAAATACCTTTTGTGTTGCATTTTTCTATTGTTTGTTGTTTTTTTAGAAAATTATATTATATAATGTGTCAAATTAATAATATAATTATTTTTTGAATAGAATTAGCAGAATTTATAGAATAATATTTTTTAGATAAAAGATAATAATGGTCAAACTAGATAAAACAGATATTAAAATATTAAGATTGGTTCAAGAAGATTCGCGAATGACAATCAAAGAGATCGCTGGACAACTTAATCTGTCTACCACACCTATTTTTGAGCGGCTAAAGCGATTAGAAAAACAAGGCGTGATCAGAAAATACGTCGCATTACTAGATGCTAAAAAATTAGGAAAGAAACTGACGGCTTTCATTCATATTTCTATTATTGATCATTCTAATCATGGCGTAGGCAAATTTGTAGATCAAGTAACTACCTATCCTGAGGTTATCGAATGCCATCATATTACAGGTGATTCTGATTTTTTATTAAAAATAATAGTAGAAGATATTGAAATATATAACGCTTTTATCACTCAAAAACTATGGAGTGTGCCTAATATCGGAAAAGTAAAAACCTCCTTTTCTCTATCAACTAAAAAAGCAACTACGGTCTTACCTGTTTAAAAAACGGCAATTCGTCTAAAAAAATAACATTCAATAACGAGCGTAAATTTTCTATTCGCAAGAAAATACCAATTTATAGCACAGCATTTTGATTTCTTTAATATGTCATTTTTTAGAAAATAATTTTAAAAAAAGGATATAAAACAGTCTAAAATGTACAAAATTTGGGTTTTTACAATCTTTCTACTTCTTTTTTAAAAAGAGAATAGGCAATTTTTTGATAAATTTTTACATTTGTAAACACAATCTAATAACTAATTTTTTAGTTATATATATCGTATAATTAGTTATGGAAATTTAAAAGCGATTCAACCATTAATTAAGTGAAATTCCCTATTGACACAATCTAGTTATACGTTTAATAGATCTGAATTGCAAATTAACCTAGTATTATATAGATTGCTTACATAGAATTGAAAATTACTTAATTAAACAAAATTAAAAACTGATATGAAGGTATTTTGGTTAATGCTCGTTACAGCACTTATGAGTACAACAGCGTTTGCTCAATGTAATAAATTACAGAATCACCCAAAAGGGATAGATTTTGCGAAAAGACAATTCGTGTATAGGGATTTCATAAAAGCAAAGAAATATGATCAAGCTATGCCACAATGGAGAGATTTATACACTCATTGTAGAGCAGGAAATGGAAATATCCTAAAAGATGGAGTAACCATTTTTAAAGATAAGTTGAAAAAAGCAGTTAAAGCAAAGGATAAAAAAGAGATTAAAGTTTATATAGATACTGTTGCATTGTTGATGAATCAACGTATCGAATGTTATGGAAATCGTAAGCGTAAGGCAAGCGGTTTGAAATATGCAGGTTATCGCTATTATTTGTTGTCTAAACATTATATGACTGCAGCTAATCACTTTGACAAAGAAGATGAAGAAGAATTGAAATACATCTATTCATTGTATGAAAAAGCTAAAGATGCATTAGTAAAATCTATCGAAGCAGATGGAAATAAAGCTGAAGCAAATGCAATTAGTTACTATGGTTTCTTGTGTACAGAACTTTTCAAAAGTCAATTTGCAGAGTTTAATCCAAGTGAGAAAGAGTACTTCACAAATGAGCAATTGCTTGCTGTGTACAATCAAATCATGGACATTACAGATGAAAACATAGCAAACAATCCAAAAGAAAAATTGAAAGTTAAGTTTACAGAAGTAAAAGCAAAGGTAGAAGGATATTTTGCTGATGGTGTTATTGCTAAAAGAATTTTTGATTGCGAATATTTTGTTAAAAAATATAACGATCAAGGTCTTTTCGACACTTATAAAGATAACTTAGAAGGGTTGAAAGGTCTTTTTGTTGCATTAAAAAGAGCTAATTGTGATGAAACTGAGCCTTTAGTTGGAAAGGTTTTAGGTCGTATCAAAGAAATTAATGCTGATATCAAACAAGCTAATAAAGATAAAATTGACCTAGCAAGAGATTCTGAAAGAGCTGGTGATATGGTCACTGCTGTCCGTCTTTATGAAGAAGGTATTAATGATACAAGTATTGACAGCGATAAAAGATATAAAGCAGCAAAGCGTTTAGCTGGTTTAGCTCAAAAAGATAAAAATTGGAATAGAGCGCTTTCTTTTTATAATAAATCGGCTTCTATCAATAGTTCTACTGGTGAACCATATATCAAATTAGGTTTATTATACCTAAGTGCGAATAGAGGTTGTGCAGGTTATGAGCGTCAAAAAGTAGCTAATATCGCAATTGATTACTTCAATAAAGCGGCTAAATATGGTGATACTGCTGATGAAGGTTCTAGCAAAGCAAGTGAGTATAGAGCTTATTTGCCAACGAAAGAGCAAGTTTTCCAACGTGGTGGCAAAATCGGTGGTGGAATTACTGCTGGTTGTAAATTGAAAAAATCAACAACTTTGAGAACTAAAGATTAATCCTTTAAGAAAAGTTCTTAATTGATTTTTTAGTCAAAACCGTTCAATCAACTATATGTTGATTGAACGGTTTTTGTTTTTTAAGCGTGATAATTTGGATATTATTTTTTCTATAATCAAAAACTACTGTATTTTCGCTGTAATTAAAATCTGGCAAGAATTGTCAAATAACCAATAAAACTAACACATAATTAAAATCATATGAATTCTATCCAAACTTTACAACAATCTTTTACATTGCCTTGTGGCGTAGAAGTGCCTAACCGCATTGGCAAATCAGCTTTAAGCGAAAATTTAGCCGATAAAGGTGGAAAACCTTCTCAGCCTTTATTCAAATTATACGATCAATGGAGTGGCGGATCAGCAGGTATTTTATTTTCTGGAAATGTGATGGTCGATGCACGCGGAATGGTAGAGGAGCATTGTGTGATTGCAGAAGATGAACGATTTTTGGCGGAATTGACCGAATGGGCGAATATCACACAAAAACACGGCACTCAATTATGGATGCAAATCAATCATCCTGGAAGACAAGCCGCACGTCAGCATAATCCAGATGTCGTGAGTTCTTCTGATGTCGGATTGCCTAATCAAAAAGTTTATGGTCAGCCTCGACCACTCAAAGAAGATGAAATCTGGGATTTGATTGAAAGATACGGTAATTCGGCTTTGATGGCTAAAAAAGCAGGTTTTAGCGGTGTGCAAATTCATGGCGCTCATGGCTATTTGGTTAGTCAGTTTTTATCGCCTTTAGTCAATTTAAGAACAGATCAATGGGGCGGATCGCTCGAAAATAGGGCGCGTTTTGTATTAGAAATTTATAGAAATATCAGAAAAAAAGTAGGTGCAAATTTCCCAATAGGTATAAAAATTAATTCGGCAGATTTTCAAAAAGGTGCATTCACCGAAGCAGAATCAATGGAAGTGATTGATATGTTGTCGGGCGAAGGCATGGATATGGTCGAAGTATCTGGTGGTACATACGAAAGAGCCGCTATGGTCGGAGTGATGCAAAAGGAAAGCACTAAACTAAGAGAAGCGTATTTCGCTGATTTTATTGTAAAAGTAAGAGCTAGAACGCGTGTGCCGCTTATGTTGACTGGTGGTTTTAGAACGGTAGACACGATGGCAAAAGCTATTGAAAACGATGAGTTAGATTTCGTTGGAATGGGAAGACCTTTTTGTTTATATCCGCATATTGTGAAAAATATGTTTGAAGGAACAATGACAAAATGTGACGTTCCTCGCGTTCTAACTGGAAATCCTAGAATTGATAAAATCGGTTATTTAGATACACCTTGGCATCAATTTCAAATGCACCGATTGGCAAAAGGTCTCGCACCTGATCCTAATTTAGATCCGTGGTTGGTCTACGAAAAAATAACTGGAAGAAAACGTTTTTAATTGACAATGGATAATTGACAATTGAGAATGCCTGAGTTGGCGTGTTATTTTTTAATTTAAAATTAGAAAACGAGGAAAAAAGTGATGTCTGTTTTGCTGATGACTAATAATTTTTTATTAGCAAAACAGTCGTCAATTATCAACCATAAAAAACATGATTACAGCGATTATTATAGATGATATACAAAAAAGTCGAGCTGTATTGTTGCGATTATTGCAACAATATTGTCCTCAAATTTCGGTGATTGGTATGGCAGCTTCGGCAGATGAAGCCCAGTTCTTAATATTGGAAAAACGCCCAAATTTGATTTTTTTAGATGTTGAGATGCCAAATGGTACTGGTTTTGATTTGTTGGAACGATTTTCTGAACCTGATTTTGAAGTCATTTTCACTACGGCACATGATAGATATGCTTTGCAAGCGATTAAATTTTGTGCATTAGATTATCTTTTGAAACCAATTGATATTGAAGAATTGGTGATTGCAGTGAAAAAGATGGAAAACAAAATTAAAACTAAGGCGATTTCTACACAGAAAAACTTTTCTTACCTCATTGAAAATCTTAAAAATAATAATCATAAAGATCATAAAATTGGAATTCCAACACAGGAAGGATTGATTTTTATAAAAGTCAATGATATTTTTTATTGTACGGCTGATCGGTCTTATACTTTTGTTCATTTAAAAAATAAAAAACGCCTCATTGCCACTCGCAAAATTAAAGAATTCGAAAAACTCCTTCATACGCATGATTTCTTTCGAGTACATCGGTCTTATTTGATTAATTTGAATTATATAGAAAAATATTATAAAGGTGCTGGCGGTTATGTGGTCATGAGTGATGGCGCGTCAATTGACGTGGCACGTCGAAAAAAAGACGATTTTTTAGACCGATTAAGTAAATTATAGAAAATAGATGAAGTTCTCATCGAAAAAAATCCCTTCTTTACAGAAAATCAATAGACAAAAGACCGATAATTTCCTACTTTTGTAGTCTAAAAAATACATTGAATAATCTGAATGGAGTTCATTATCAATTCTCTATTATTGATTATCAATTGTCTTTCTTTGTTTCACAATCAAAAATAAAATGAATTTATACATTCTTTTAGGTCTGTTTTTTATACTATCCATCTCCTTTTCGTTTCTATGTTCTATACTAGAGGCTGTTTTATTGAGTATTACGCCTTCATTTATTCGACAAGAAGCGGCTAAAAATTCCCAAACGGGAAAGCTCTTTACGGAATTTAAAAAGGATATAGATAAGCCACTTTCTGCTATTTTAACTTTAAATACGATCGCTCATACAGTTGGTGCAATCGGTGTCGGAGCAATCGCAGGAAAGATTTTTGGAGAAGATGAAATTGATTTAGGAATCATGCACTTGTCTTATGAGGCAATTATTGCTGGTGCAATGACTTTGGCAATTTTGATTCTTTCTGAAATTATACCGAAAACGATTGGTGCAAATAATTGGCGTGGTTATGCAGGATTTACAGCAAGAACTTTAAAAATCCTATTAATTATCTTAAAGCCTTTTGTTTGGTTGAGTCAATTAATTACGAAATCTTTGAAAAAAGATAAGGAAAAAAGTGTGTTAAGTCGTGTAGATTTGGCAGTAATGGCACAAGAAGGAGAAGACAGTGGTTCATTAGATAAGCGTGAATCTGCGATCATTAAAAATTTGATCAACTTTGAATCGCTTACAGTCAGAGATATCATGACACCGAAAACGGTCATGTTTATGATTGAAGAAGATATGACGTTGGAAGAATTTAATCAACAAAAAAATCATCATATTTTTTCTCGTATTCCAATTTATAACGATACACGAGATAATATCACGGGAATGATTTTGAAAGATAATATTTTGCAATTATTGGTTGATGGAGACACACATAAGCCTGTCAAAGAGATCAAACGTGAGGTCGATTTTGTCAATGTAGATTTGCCTTTAACTAAACTTTTTCAAATTTTCACTAAAGAACGCCATCATTTGGCTGTTGTTAGAGATGAATTTAGTACGGTTTTAGGATTGGTGACAATGGAAGATCTATTTGAAACGCTATTAGGTGTGGAAATTTTGGATGAATCTGATATGGTCGCGAACTTACAGGATTTCGCCAAAAAACGTTCAAAAGAGTAATTAACGAAAAAATATGCGAATTAAAAATTTGAAAATTGAGCGTTGAGAATAATTGTCAATTAATCAAAATAAAAAGCCGAACAGGAAACTGTTCGGCTTTTCTAATCTACGTTCGTAATTTTAAATTAATATTTTATTGCTCAATCATTAATGAACCAGAGTACTTTTTTGCTTGTCCGTTTATTGTTCTCAATTTGATGATGTAAACATAAACACCAGAGTTAACCAATTTACCATTCACTTTTCCATCCCAATTCAAATTAATCGTTGTATCACTATATACAAAACCACCCCATTGATCAAAAACAATTAATTCAAAATTCATTACATTTTTAGTTTCGATTTTAAAAATGTCATCTTGTCCATCTTCATTAGGAGAGAAAGTTTTTGGAATGAAAATACTGAAATCTCCAGCCGTTTCTAATCTACCAATTTGATAAGTTGTTGTTGCTTTGGGAACAGCTTTTTTCTTGATTATTTCTTTTTTTGTAGCAGTGAAAAGTTGATCTGCTTTTTGAGTTGGAAAAACTTCTGTAATTTGTAAATCATTGATTGAAGTTTGAGCAATTGAAAAGATAGTAGAGAATGTTATGATTACGAAGATTAATAAATATTTCATGATTATTTTTTTACTGTTGATTACTTGCTAACTGATGATACAAATATAGGGATTAAAGGCAGACAATGCTTTGAAAGGAGGTTTAAGCAATAGCAAGTAGTGACGAAATACGTTTTCCTATGGACGAAAAAAAGCCGAACAGAAAACTGTTCGACTTTACTAATCTACGTTCGTAATTTAAAACTAATGTTTACCGCTGTAGGGTAAAGGCATATCTTTGCCCTACAATGTTCTATTGTTCAATTATTAACGAACCAGAATACTTTTTTGCTTCTCCGTTTATTGTTCTCAATTTGATGACGTAAACATAAACACCAGAGTTAACCAATTTACCATTCACTTTTCCATCCCAATTCAAATTAATCGTTGTATCGCTATGTACAAAACCGCCCCATTGATCAAAAACAATTAATTCAAAATCCATTACATTTTTAGTTTCAATTTTAAAAATATCATCTTCTCCATCTTCATTAGGCGAGAATGTTTTAGGAATGAAAATACTGAAATTTCCAGCCGTTTCTAATCTACCAATTTGATAAGTTGTTGTTGCTTTGGGAGCAGCTTTTTTAATAGCTTTTTTCTTGATTGTTTCTTTTTTTGAAGCAGTGAAAAGTAGATCCATTTTTTGAGTTGGAAAAACTTCTGTGATAGATAAATCAATCATTGAAGTTTGAGCAGTAGAAAAAGTAGTAGAGAATGTTACGATTACGAAGATTAATAGATATTTCATGATTATTTTTTACTGTTGATTACTTGCTAACTGATGATACAAATATAGGAGCTAAAAACAGGATATTCTTCGAACTGAGGTTTAAGCAGTCGCAAGTAGTGACGAAATGCGTTTTGCTATGGATGAAAAGAAATTAGTATTACTGAATTAGCCTTATAAACGCAATGAGTTGTAACCTGATCAACGAAGCGGAGGTGAGTGTTTTGGAATTTGATCTTCATTCATTCAAGTAGAAATATTGTTGATGTGGGGGTGAGTGATGCAATTTGGGGAGTAGAATGGATTACCGTTTTCCCTAGCTCTGGACATGATCATGCTCAAATCCAAAGTTCCAAATTAGAGATTGAACATATTATTAGTAGGCAATTTTATTAAGGTGTGTCAATAAATTAACCTAGTATTGAGTTGAATATCAGCGATTTATCGTAAGATGTTTATAGTATTCAATTGCGAGCAAATCAAGGAAATGTAGTAAAAAAACTAACCATTTTGAAATAAATGACTCTTTAAAACTAAAGGATCTAATCTCTTGAAAAGATTGGATCCTTAAAAAATTAGCCATTTTTCATTTTACCACTTTCGAGCTAAATGATCAACCGCTTTCAATAAAGTAGGAAACCTAAATTCGCCAGCCATTTTTTTAATAAACTCAGCTGCTAATACTGGATCAATTCCTGCGGCAGTAACATATAACGGTTTTTGGCTTTCGCCTCGAAATACTTCCTGCGCTCGATCAGTACGTTTAAATTTATTTTTAGCCACACCAATTACGGGAATCGATTTATTTAATTTTTCATACAAATACGCGCCCAAGCCTTTTTTATCATCTGCTAACCAAACATAACTATCGACTATAATAATATCAATTGGTTCGGTAATGCTATCCAAAATGCCCATCAAACAAGGCAATTCTCTTTTATAAAATTCTCCAGGAATATATGCTGCAATATTTTCCTGAACAAACTCATATGTCTTAAAAGGCGTTTCATCTTCCCAATTTAGAAAAATAATACCACCAACATTAGCTGTATCTTCTTGATAATCCACATCAAAACAAGCGATCATAATAATTGAAATTAGATTTTGAACCGATGATTATTAAACTCCATTGGTTCATTTAAAGTTCATCCTCCGACATAATACACTAGTATTCCTAAAATAATGACTAATCTCATCATTTGATTCAGTCCGTATTTCTAAAATATCATTATTTTTAATCAGAATAAAAGTACTTTTGCAAAATATTTTACACAATGATATTTTGTTCAACCATAATTTAAGAATTAAAATAATGAAAGAAGTATATATAGTCTCGATGGCTCGAACACCAATTGGAAACCTAAGCGGTGTTTTATCTAAGTTTTCAGCCGTTGATCTCGGCAAAATAGCGATTGAAGCAGCAATAAAAAGAGCAGGAATCACAGGAGAACAGGTAGAAGAGGTGTTTATGGGCAATGTTATCCAAGCAAACGTAGGGCAAGCACCTGCCCGTCAAGCGGCAATTGGAGCTGGTCTATCCATGAAAATTCCTTGTACAACCGTCAATAAAGTTTGTTCTTCGGGTATGAAAGCGATTACTTTTGGTGTGCAATCAATTCTGTTGGGTGATAATGATATCGTCGTTGCTGGAGGAATGGAAAGCATGACAAATGCGCCTCATTATATTCCAACTGGACGTTCTGGTATTAAATACGGGAATGGTCAAATCATTGATGGTATTGTGCGCGATGCTTTACAAGATCCTTATGATCAAGCGATGATGGGAGAGTGTGGAGAAGTTTGTGCGGATGGCGAAAACATTACTAAAGAAGAACAAGATGCTTATGCTTACGAATCGTATGTAAGGGCTAGAGCGGCACATGCAAATGGTTGGATGAAAGACGAAATCGTTCCTGTTGAAATTCCACAGCGCAGAAAAGATCCGATCATTTTTGATGTAGATGAAGAATTGGGGAACAAACGAATTGCTTCATTGGCAAATATGCAAAAATTGCGTGCCGTTTTCAAAAAAGGCGGAACAGTCACGGCTGGTAATGCTTCAAAAATTAATGATGGCGGAGCAGCAGTTGTTTTGATGAGCAAAGAAAAAGCAGAAGAATTAGGCGTGAAACCTTTGGCTAGAATCGTTAGTTACGCCGATGCAGCACAAGAGCCTGTTTGGTTCACGACTTCGCCTTCTTTGGCAATGCCTAAAGCATTGGCGAAAGCTGGTTTGACACTGGAAGACATGGACGCTTTTGAAATCAATGAAGCATTTGCGGTAGTTGCATTAGCAAATATGAAGCGTTTAGGGTTAGATCATGAAAAAGTGAATGTATTTGGAGGCGCGGTTTCGATGGGGCATCCTGTTGGGGTTTCTGGAGCTAGAATTTTGATGACATTGATCTCTGTTTTGAATCATAAAGGCGGGAAATATGGTTTAGCTGGTATTTGTAATGGTGGAGGTGGAGCTTCAGCAATGCTAATCGAGCGATTATAAAAGCACTTAGACCTAATAAAAAATGGCGATCGAATGTTTTAGCATTTGATCGCCATTTTTTTATAAAAGAAGAGGGTAACATTTTGATATATGATGGGATAAACTAATGATTGGTATTTAAAAAAATAATCCCTAAGATAAAGATTATGTGCAAAACAAAATCCCCCTTGTAATTTAGTCAGTCTATTTTTTATTAGACTGGCTTTTTTTATTTCATTTGAGATTTAATATTAATCCACCTCTAAAATTCTCCTTGAGAATTAATGCAAATTCTAGTTATAG
>CAKZLL010000421.1 GCA_937125475.1 uncultured Saprospiraceae bacterium
ATAATTATTAGTTTTGTCGCAAAGATAGTACTTTTAACAGATGCTGATTATCAGTTAATTATGTCCAAACAACTCTATTTATTATGGTTTTACTAGTGCTACTAAAGGGCGTTTTATAGTAGGTACAGGTTATAATAAAAAAATATTTGAAGCAGAACAGCATCCAAACTTGCGAGAGGATTGGTATGAAGTTGGAGTTCATGGTTATTGGAATATATTAGGGGCATACCAATATAATATTTCAAAATATATCTATCTCAAAGGCGGTATTAATAATCAGATTAGAATAGAAAGTTTCATATATTCTGGTTTTGATCACCGAGCTAATTATGATACAAAGTACACTTATATTTTAGAAGGACATGGAAGTGTTGGAGTGCAATTGCCCATACGACGTTTTGTGTTGAGGGCAGCACTTGTGGGAGAGTTAGGAATTGGTAAGAATTATTATGCTTATGGAATTGAAGGTGGGCTTTTTTTGAAACTATTTTAGAATAAAAAAAAGATTTTATAGCTATCCAGTGCGCTGGAATAACTATAAAACCTTTTCAATAAAAACCTATTTCCTTAATACCCAAGCTTCTTTATAAGTCACTTTTATTTTCTTTAATGTTCGTTGTAAAGTAGCTTGATTTTTACAAGACTGTTTTATTCCAACAACCCGATTTCCTTTTCTAAAAAAAGTATAAGCAGGATAGCCTTGTTGAATTAATTTATTTTTTAATTTTTCGGCAGTACTGCCCACCGAAAAAGCACCTACAACAATCACACAATCATAATTCGATGTGTTATTTGATGGTTTTGACGCAGTAGGTTTCGGTTTTGAAACTGGTTTTGTGACTTCAACAGGTTTTGCATTCGCCGCTTCTTTTGTTGATGTAGGATCAATTGAAGGCTCTTTTTCAATCTCACGAGCTACAACAGAATCAAGAACTTCCGATGTAGAATCAATCGTTATTTCTTGGCTAGTAGTATCAATCTCGTTCAAGAAGCTATCAATTGAAATAGTATCTCCTGTGGTTGTATCTCCCATTACAAGGACATTCGTTTCAATTAAAGAATCCATTTTAGGCGTTTCTTCTAACCAATGATCTAATTCTTCTGCTTGCTTTGGATGGCTTAATAAAGTACTTGTTAATTGTTGATCCGCTGGGTTTTCAATTAATAAACCCTCGCTATTCAAGTCATTATTACTTGATGATTCGGATATAAAAGATTGATTATCAAAAAGATTTGAGCTAAAAAAAAGACCAGCACCTAAGAATAAACCAATAACCGTTAAAGCGATATAAAAATCGGTTTTATCTTCTTTATTTTTAAAAAAATCTGAAAAATTATTCATAATAAAGGATTGTTGTAATTGTAATTGTTGTAATTTGTTAAATTACCCGATCATTGATTGATGATTTTTAATCGTCAAGATTGTTGTTATAAAAGATAACAACAATCTTGACAATCCAACACGATTACTAATCCTCTTTTCTCATTTTAGAGAAGAAATGCTCTAATTGTTTGCCTGCTGCTTCGCGTCCTCCTAGTCCGAAAGCTAAAGCAAAAGCCACAGCAACCGCACCCAAAGTTAAACCAAATGCCATATTGACAATACTTTGTGCAATACCCATTGTGTGCAAACCGAAAGCAATGAAAATACCCATAATTGCAAATCGAACAATCGAACTTAACCAGTTGTTTTTAGCTGTTTTGTTCAATGTATCAGCCGCTAAGTTAGCAATATAACTACCTAATGTTAGGATAATTAAACCAAAGAATACTTGACCTGTAATATTGAAAATATTAGTTAAAATACCATTTAATGTGCCTAATTCTAGTTTTTCACTCGCTGAAATGATAGCAGTGAACATCAGGAAGAAAAACGCAATATTACCAATTAATTTAGATAAAGACAATTCACCTAACACATTAGATAAGCCCATCTTTTGACCCAAATTATCGACATTTAGGTTGTGTAATAAATCGACTAAAATCGCTACTACATATTTACCTACAAAGAAGAAAACCGCAACAATTAATGCCGCACCAATAATATTTGGTATTGTATTAATCAATGTATTGAACATTTCTGTCGCAGGTTCAGAAATCGCTTTCATTTTTAAAGCATCTAGCGCAACAATTAAAATAGGAATGAAAACAATGATAAAAACAATTTGCTTAATGATTTTGGTTAAGCTCATTGGATTATTCAATCCTGCTTTTTTCGCAATACCTTCTACACTATTTGATACAAAACCCATAGCTTCTGAAGCTAAAGAGGCGATGATATAGCCAGCAAAGCCAATAATACCTGCTGCAACAATATTAGGCAAAAAGCCTAAAAATTCATCAATCATATTTTGTAATGGAGCAAGAACATTCTTAACACCCATCATTTCAAGTACAAGCAGAAGCGTCATGATAACCAAAATATAATAGGCTAATTTGGCTATTGTTTTAGCAAGGCTAAACTTGAAATTGAGGCGTTTAGCAATTGTTTCATCAATAGAAGTGCGCTTGAAAAGCCTTTTAATGATCCGACTAACAACACCAGATAAAAATAAACCAACAATAAGCACAATTAAAGCACCTAATACTCCAGGAACAATTTTCCCGATAGTCTCAGAAAGTGTATCGAATAAACTATTTAAAAATTCCATATTTATTTTTGTTTAAAAATTTGATTTGTTTAATTACTTAGACTAAGGTTTTGTCGCTCGTCACCTAGCTGTTTTGTTGTAAAAGTAAAATTTTTTAAATATAAATTTTGTTCATATATAAATAAAATGAAAATAAATAAGGTCATTAAATTGGAAGAGATAGAGAAAATTATGTAACTTATTGATTGTTAGTTGGAAATCGAATACAAATTGAAAAGTGAAATTAAATAGATAAGAAAAAAAGATATTCAGAGTAATCTTTTTAGATGCTGGAGTTAGATTAAAGTCACTTTTAAATTGAGAAAAATAAAATCACTTTTTTATAAAAAAAATTACATCTCTAAATACAAATCATTTATTCTGATGATTGAACGACCCCTGTATCTTTATGAAAAAAAGAAATAATTCATTATTTAATGAGTTATCATGCAACCTTTCTCCTTTTTTTGTACTATTTATATATTAAACCGAAGGTTTTTATTAAAAGCTGAATCTAAATAGATAAGTTTCAATTTTTGTTTAATAATCAGATCTAATAGATTATACTAATTTTAATTTTTAAAGAAATAATATGAATAAAACTAACCTTACTTATTTAACTTTTGCACTCCTATTTTTAGGAAGTTGGATGCAAACAGTAGAGGCACAAAGTCTTCCTGCTGAAATGTATCTTTCGCCCGATGGGAGAATGTTAATTACTGGCGGTCAAGCCACAACTGGTTTGTATGATCAATCTACTATACGAACGATTGATTTGACATTTAGTCAAGCTAATTATTGGACTTTATTGACTAATAACTATGCTAGTGGAATAAATATCCTAGCAGATATGACCGTAGATGGCGTGACTTATTCTAACGTTGGTGTGCGTTTTAAAGGAAATACTTCTTATATGCTGACAGGTAATTCTCAAAAGAAATCCTTTAATATTACCGTAGATGAGACCGATTCTAATTTAGATATCATGGGATATGAAACCTTGAATCTGAATAACTCTTTTCAAGATGCTTCTTTTTTAAGAGAATTTGTTTTCTTAAATCAAATTAGGAAACACGTTCCTGCGGCTAAAGCAGCTTATGTGAAATTGAATATTAATGGTGCTAGTTGGGGAATTTATCCGAACGTTCAGCAAGTGAATGGAGAATTTATCTCAGAATGGTTTTTGAGTAATGATGGCGCGCGTTGGAGAGCTGATGCTGAAACAACAGGCGGTGGTCCTGGTGGCGGCGGAGGCCCTGGTGGAGGTGGCGGTCCTGGCGGAGGTGGCGGTCCTGGCGGTCCTGGCGGAGGCGGTGGTAGTCAGTGGGGAGATGGCACAACAGCGCTAAATTACCTCGGAGCTGATACAGCATTATACCAAACTTATTATACTTTGAAGAAAAGTAAAATAGAAAACCCTTGGGACAATTTGGTTAAAGTAACTGATGTTTTAGAAAATACGCCATTATTGAGTTTAGAAGATAGTATTCGTAATTATTTGGATATTGATCGTACCTTATGGTTCTTGGCATCTGAAATCATGTTCACAGACGATGATGGTTATGTATATAAAGGTCGTCAGGATTATTATTTGTATTGGGATGTAGAAACTCAGCGAATGGTTCCTTTGGAATTTGATGGCAATAGTGTTATGGCTCAGGGTAAAGTTACTTGGAATCCTTTCCATAACGAAACTAACGCGAATTATCCATTATTGAATAAATTATTGGCAGTACCTAGCATTCGTCAGCGTTATTTGGCGCATGTTCGTACAATGTTGAAAGAATCAATGGATACAACTGTTTTCAATCCGATTATTAGACAATATGCAGATTTTATTGATGCAGAAGTACAGGCAGATCCTAAAAAAGCAACAACTTATAATGAGTTTCAGACGGAAGTCGTTGCACTTCAAAATTTTATGAGAGATCGATATAATTCTGTCTCAAGTGATGCAGAAGTAAATGTGCCTTCTCCTGATATTTCTAATGTGTTTTATGCTGCAAATGGTCAAGCATGGGCGAAACCGCAAGCAAATCAAACTACGAATGTGAACGCAACGATTAGTTCTACAAGCGGAATTGTAGGTGTTACGTTGTATTATTCTAACAAATTGGATGGCAATTTCATGAAAATGGCGATGCTAGACGATGGTATGAGCGATGATGGAGCAGCTAATGATGGCGTTTATGGGGCAACTATTCCAGGATATGATTTAGGAACAGATGTTCGTTTTTATGTAGAAGCAAAAGCGGCTGATGCGGTTGGAACGGTTAGTTTCATGCCTTCAGGTGCAGAACACAATGTATATTATTATAATGTAACGGCTGGTCAATCAAATAATACAGATATTGTGATTAACGAAGTGATGGCTTCTAATGATTCTACTGTAATGGATAATGCTGGCGAATATGATGATTGGATTGAATTATACAATAAATCTGCTGTATCAGTTGATTTGAGTGGTTGGTACATTACCGACAAAACGGATAATCTGACTAAATACGACCTTCCTGCTGGTACAGTTATTGGCGCAAATGATTATTTGATTATCTGGGCGGATGAAGATAGTTCTCAAGGGCCTTCTCCTGTACACGCTAATTTCAAATTATCTTCTGGCGGTGAAACAGTTATGTTATTGGATGCGCAAGTTTTGGTGGTGGATTCTATGGCTTATGGTCAGCAAACAACTGACATGGGATATGCTCGTGTGCCAAATGGTACTGGAAGTTTTGTTATTCAATCGCCAACTTTTGCGGCTAATAATGATAATGCAGTTTCGACGAAGAGTGTAGAACGACAAAATGAGTTTAAACTATTTCCAAATCCTGCAAGTGGTTTGTTGAATATTGCTATTGAAAAAGAAAATGAGCAAAACTTATTAGAGGTATTCGACGTTCAAGGACGTAAAATCAGCGAAATCTTGATTGACAATTATCAGTTTCAAGTAGATATTTCTTCTTGGACAAAAGGAATGTACATTTTCAAATACGGTAATACAGTGAAGCGATTATTAATTTTACGCTAGTTTTTTTATGAAAAATCAGCAATATTTTAATAAATAAAAAATGGCTAGGCAATGAAAAAATTGTCTAGCCATTTTCTCATATCTAAAGAGAAAAAATCTAATTCGGGTCATTATGCATTTCAATTGAGGACAACGTATTAGCTTTGAATTTTCATTATATATAATCTACCATTCATGAAGTCTCTATTTGCATTTGCTTGTCTTTTTCTAGGTTTTAATATAACTATTTCGGCACAAGGTCTGACGCTCTTTAATGACGGATATTTACATGAAATCCGCTTTGAAAACGTTGATACAATGATTTTTATCACTTCCGAAGATTATCAAAGTGTGAAAATGATCTTTGATGGCGTAGCGGTTGATGATGTAGGAATGAAGGAAAAAGGCAATATTTCCGCTAGTCATGGCAATAATAAAATGCCTTTTAAAATCAAGACTAATAAGTATGTGAGCGGGCAAGAGTACGACGGTATTCGAGAGTTTACACTCAATAACAGTTTTCAGGATCCGTCGATGATGCGCGAAAAAATGACTTATGATATAGCTGGTGATCTGGGATTATATGCCCTCAGAACAGCTTATGCGAAAGTTTATATGGATAATATTTATTGGGGTGTTTATACGATTGTGGAAGGAAAAGATGAAATGTATAAGCATGTTTTTAATGATAAAGATGGCGATGGAATAGAATCTACTGATTTTGGAGATCTTTGTTATTATGGTACAAATAAAAGTGATTATGCCTATCCAAATGTAGATTATCGTTATATTATAGATAATGGGGATGAAACGACGGCTTGGAGTAGATTCATTACGATGCTCGATAAAGCGAATAATTCTCCTCATATTAATTATCATAATTTAGTTTCGCCTTATTTCAATATTGAGGATTTTGCTAAGTATCAAGCGATGAATGTTTACTTGCTTAATTCCGATTCTTACATTGGTGAAATCGGTAATCAGCTTTATTTTTATGATACGAATGCATCGCTTTGGCAAGTCATTCCTTGGGATTTTAATGCGTCTTTTGGGCTGTGGAATACTTCAACTTTCACTCCGACAGGTTATCCGATTATTCCGAATAAAATTGCTAATGGCTGTGTCGCAACTTTCATTAATACCAATGCGACAGTCAAAGATTACTACCTCAATACGATGTGCGATTTGACCACTAATTTTGCAGATACCGTCAATTTAAACAGCGTAATTGACTACTGGAAAAACCAAATACAAGCCGCTGTTTATGCCGATTGGCGCAAGGAATTTACTAATAGTCAATTTGATAGCGGTACGGCTTACGGCTATTATGCACAAAATGGGGAAGTCGTTCCAGGTCTAAAAACCTTCGCTAAAGACCGCTATGAAACAATCGTTCAAGCACTTTTTACTATCAATTATTCTTGTACTACTTCTGTTAAATCATTTAATCAGATAGAAAATTCTTTTAATATTTATCCAAATCCAGCACAAGATATTCTGCATTTAGAATGGATTACCAATACAAATAAAAATGCCACAAAATGGGGACAAAAAATCCGTTATGAAATTTGGAATATTCATGGTCAACTGGTACAATCGGATTTATTAAATGACTTTAAAATTGAAGTGAATGATTTAAAATCAGGCGTTTTTGTATTGAAGTGTCTGGATGAGTTTGGGAATATAGCGGTAGAAGAACTCGTGATAATAAAATAGGAGTATTGATAATTTTAACTGACATTTGTTTGAAAGAAGGAGTAGGCAATTCATGTATTTCCTTGCTTCTTCTTTTATTTCTTTTCAGAAATAGGCTTAATAATATAGAATGTCCCTTTGATAACGATCTATTAATCTTCCTTTTAGAAAAATCAATTTTTCGATACAATTTCCATGATTATCTATAATCCTGATTTCTTCTTGTTTCTTTAATGCTTTCACTTCTTTCAAAATAGTATCTAGTTGATCTGATTTTTCATTAACTTCTATAATATTGAAATCTCCCCAATCTTGATAGGTAATTGTTTGTGATTCTTCCTTATTTTCATTCGAATTTATGTTCTTAGTTCTCTTCTTTTTGAAGAAATTTCCAAAATATTCTTCACTAGGACGTATCCAACCAGCAAAGAACTGATTCCGAATTTCAAAATCTCGAACCCAAACAGACTCATTGTCCTTGACTGTAAATTTGTTAATTGCAAATTTTCCATCATCCCCTCTTTTTACTATCCATAAAAGGTTGTCATTTTTATCATATTCAAAGGTTATTTCAGATTCGATGATGCCCTCTTTGTCTATTTGATACCTTTTTTTGATTAAGGTATCATTATATAGAAAAATATGTTGTTTATATAATTCATTATTGACATTTTGAATAACGATTTCTAATTCTCTAATATTAGTTGAATGATACTTGAAATAGTCTTTTACTTTAATTGAATCAGTATATTGGGCAAAAGTAGAGAGCCGAGGAGTAGGTTTGTTGTATTTATATTTGTAATATAGACGGCTAGTTAACCTACCCAAACTATCAAATTTTAATGTGGTGGTTTTGGTAAGGTATTTTTTACTTGCCTCGTTTCCTTTTGATTCCAATGCTAAAGGATTAAGGCTAAGACTAGATATTTTGAGGCGTTTTATATTTCCTTTTAGTCTAGGGTTTTCGTATTCTTCATGTATTTGAAATATAGGAGCTGCTTTTTCTTCGAATCCTTCTAGTTGATTGTCATTTTCAGTCTCATTAGAGCAGCCTAAAAAAAAGAGAGGTAATATTATTAGTAGCGTTAGAAATAGATTTACGTTTTTCATTGATTATGTTTTTAGTTTTTTTCTATTACTAAAATAGGGGAATTTTTTCTAATTATATATAGAAATGGGACTAGTCAATCAATATTTAAAGTATAAATATAAACATGACTAATCCCATTATGATAAGATATGGCTATTTATCATTTAATTTTCTTGAATGTTACTTTTCCAAAAATAAGAAAAGTAATTGCTTTTTTATCTTTTGCATCAAAAACGACTGTCGCTCCATCATCTGGGTTGATAAATTGGTCGTTTCCAATTGGATTTAAGTTATATCTATAACCGCCATCATTACCGAATAATTTTCCATTTTTCTCTTCAATGATAATTTTCCAATCTTTATCAATAGCTTTATATTCTCCAGCTAAGAGTTTTAAATGCTCAATAGGTACTTTGATAATCAAATCTTCGGTCTTTACGCCTAATCCTTGCAATACCTTAATTCCATTGTTATTATCAGGATTTAATTGTATTGATTTTTTATAATTTTTAATAGCTAGTGTTGTATCTCCAAGTGCTAAAAGTGCTTCACCATAACTATCATATACATTAAATGAATTAGGAAATGCTTCAATATTTATTTTAAAAATAGCTGCTGCTGCTTTAGCTCTGTCCGATTGTAAAAAATGATAACCTGCCAAATTCATTTCATTTTCATGAAGATGATATTTTTCGTCTTTTTTGAATTTTTCATAAAACGAAAGCCCTGCTTCAATGCCATCTTTTTCTACGACTTCCAATACAGAATTTGCCAAAGACTTTCTAGGCAAAGTATAAGTCGTATTATTAAGAATGCCATTAATCGCCTTTGTCAAATCATAAAGGGGGGCTTCACCCGTATTATTCAATAATATAACGACCCTTTCATTAGATGTAAATCGAGTAATTTTAGTATTAAATCCATTAACGCCACCACTATGAGCAATAATGGATGATTGATTTTGTGTGTTTCCAATGCGCATTTTACCAATTTCCCAACCGTAACCATAATGATTTCCCCAAGCAGAGGTGTGTTTCTCAAAGACTAAATCCATGTATTTCTTAGGTATTAATTGTTCTGTATATAACGCTCGATCCCAAAGATGAAGATCTTCAACCGTTGAATATAAAGCACCTGCGGCATAAGCTACGGACATATCAATATAGCTTGCATTTTTGAATGTATTTCCCTGTTTATCATAGCCAGAAGCTCTATTTCTTAGCATAGTTCGATAATTGTCATAGCCCGTATTATTCATTCCAAGCGGCGAAAATATCTTATCTTTTAAAGCTTGCTCATAGGTTTTCCCTGTGATTTGTTCCGCAATAAAACCCAATAAAACATAGCCAGAATTACTATAAGAAAAACTTGCTCCTGGCTTGAAGTCAAGTGCTTTATCTTGAAACAATTTAAGGAGATCCATTGGAGTGTGTGGCGTGCGCATTATTTCTCCATAGTTAGGGAATGACGTGTAGTTTGGAATGCCAGAAGTGTGTGTCAATAAGTGATGAAGTGTGATTTTATCGCCATTTGCTTTAGGATAATCTGGAAGATATGTAGAAATTGGTACATTTAATTTTAGTTTACCTTCGGCTACTAATTGCACGATTAACATCGCTGTAAATTGCTTAGAAATAGAGGCTAATCGGTGTTTGGTATTCGTTTTATTCCGAATATTAAATTCCATATTCGATAAACCAAATCCATTTTTATAAATGACTTCTCCTTTTTCTGCGACTAAAACAGAGCCGTTAAATTTTTCATATTTAGTACTAATATTCATGAGGTCATGAATTTTTTTTGCTTTAGTTTCTCCGCATGCCTCAACGACAGGATTCATCTTGACTTCTGCCAATTTTTTCCAAACATCATGTCCGAATTGCTGAGGCGAAAATTGAAAAGAGATAATTGATCTCTTTTGCGCTTCGCAATGTTTTTTCTCTATTTTAACATTTAAGGTCATTGGTTTTTTAGTGAAAAAATTGTCAAGTGTCTTGACGGCTCCTGTGTATTTTATAATGTCATTGACCGTTTTTTCTTTCGTAATTTCAACGCTGGTTTTTTTCCATCTCATCAAACCATTAAAATATTTTTGCAAATCAGTTTCCAATTCTTTTTCGGTAATTGCTTCATTATGTTCTATATTCCAAACGAAGGTATAAGACCAAAAATTAGGGCTGTCCTGTTCTCGCCAACCTTTGGGAAACCTTGCATCTTCAAGCCCTTTATAATCAATATCCCGAGCAAAACCAATAGGAAAAATGAATAATTCTTTTTGCCAAGTACTATCTGTTTCTAAAAAATACAGATATTCTCTTTCTTGACTAAATAAGAAAATAGAAGAGGAGAGGAGGAAAATAATTGTTAAAATATTTTTCATCATTTTGTATGTTATTTATAGATTGATTTAACCGTGATAAGCTAAAACTAGATAAAAATGATGATGATGTCTTGATTTTGAAACCGTTTAACAACTCAATAACAAGTGCTAAGATCGAATGATTTTAACAGTTATTCTTTCGTTTTACTACTTCCTATTATAAGAATAATTATGAATAAACGAAGGGATATATCTTCTCTCAAGATAATTAAAACTTAGTTTTTTTAAAAAATAAATGAGTTTTTTAAATGTAATACATCGGTATTTAAAATCGTAAAATGTTGTTAGTCAGATATTTGCGGTTTGTGTTGGTATGCTGTACCTAAAATATTAAATAACCTTTATGATATTGCATTTAACCCCTTTAACAAATATTCCCGAATAATTTCTCCAACTTCCTTTGGTTGTTCATCCACAATAAAATGTCCGCCTTTTAATCGAGAGATTTCTATATTTGAAAAATAATCTTCCACGTTATAAAGATATTCTTTGATGATCACAGGATCAAGAATGCCATGAATTATTTTCGTTGGAATGTCGATTATTTGCCCTTCAAAATTTTTCCATCTTGCTTGATCTTTCGAAAGCATCCTGTAAATATTGGCAGCAGTTGTGATCGTATTTGGAATTTTATAACATCTAATATATTCTTCTATCGCATCTTCTGGAATTGGATTGCTAATGCCTCGACTAAAAAACCGTACCCAAATATCTTCCTTTCCTGCTAATAATGCCTCTGGAAACTCTTTAATACTCATGAAAAATTGATACCAAGAAAACTTAAAAAGATACTTTACCAACACTTCCGAGGCTTTAGTTTGTCCTTTAGGATTATTGATAATGATCATATTAATAATGATCAATTTATTAATCCGAGCAGGTTCTAAAAAAGCCATTTCTTGAACGATTGCACCGCCCCAATCATGACCACCCAAATGAAATTTATCAATCCGAAGCGCATCAGCTATTGCAAATATATCTTTTGCCATTTCATTTTTTGCGTAAGCTTTGATATCCAATTCTCGATTGCTGTCGCCCATGCCGCGCAAATCTGGTGCAATAAGATAAAAATTCGTTAAATATGGCGCAGTATGATGCCAAGAATAACTGGTTTGTGGCCAACCATGGACTAAAATTAACGGCGGATTAGTTGGTGTTCCGTAGGTTCTAATATTAAATAAACCTCTTGTTGTTTCGATTAATTTTTTCATTAGTTAGGTTATTTTATTCTTTGACAATTTAATGAGATCAGATAGCGCGATACTAAAGATACTGAAAAGAAATCAACGAACTTTGAAAGGGGTAGAAAAATATTACTAGTTATTTTGCAATTGTCTTGCATTCTTTTAGTCGGTATTTTGGCTCAGATATTTATTAATTGTTCTTTTTTTAAATTAAAGAAATGATTTCTAGTCAATTATATTTACTCGTTTTTATGTTGGTGTTTTTTAGTGTAGTTTTTCTATTTCGTAGTTATTTGTTGTGGAAACAAACAGGAATTAATCCAATGACTTTTGATACGAGTGCGGATGATGCGCACAGTTTTAATGGAGTGATTTTTAAGGGGTTAATTTTTCTTGAATTAGGTTTGGTGCTTTGTTTTGCTTTTGGTGGAAATTGGTCTCAATATTTATTACCTTTCTGGTATTTGGATAATCATTACTTACAAATTGTTGGTTGGATTTTATTACATTTTTCATTAATCTGGATTTTTATAGCTCAAATCCAAATGGCAAATTCATGGCGAATAGGCATTGATTATGAAAATAAAACGGAACTCATCACAACTGGACTTTTTCGATATTCTCGAAATCCTATTTTCCTAGGAATTATCATTGCAGACCTTGGTGTTTTGTTCATTATGCCGAATGCGTTTACTCTATTGGTCGTGAGTTTATCGGTGTATTCAGTTCAAATTCAAGTGCGGTTAGAGGAAATTTTTTTAAAAGAAAATCATGGACAATACTATTTAGAATATCTTGAAAATGTCTCACGATGGATTTAAAAAGCATATTAAGTTAAGATCTAAAATTAACTTAATCAAAATTCAATTCAATGACTTTCACCAAAACCGCAGTTTTTTTCCTCCTTATAGCTATAATCTATCATATTCTCGCGGTCGTATATTTTGAACCTATGATAGATTATGGCGTGAACACACATACAGGAAAAGGCGAATTGATCCCGTTATTCAATGTTTTAGGAATATTGGGACTAACTTGTTTTGCGATCATTTCTTTTATAAAAAAGAAAAACTATGTATTGCTTTCTTCAGGTATTGTATTGATTGCCGTTTTAGTATATTGGTTAGGTAGATTTAGCGATTTGGAATGTGCGCAATGTGCCGCAAGTTGATGAATAATCGTTTTATTTGGCAATGACTAACCAGCGAAATGCCCAAATCCAATTAATTTTCACTTCTTTAAAAACAGTTTGGCAAATGGTTTTTAACTCTTTTCGTTTGAATGCACGCGCGACAGAAAG
>CAKZLL010000422.1 GCA_937125475.1 uncultured Saprospiraceae bacterium
CATATTGCTTGTGGTGAAGGAGGTATGATAACAACGAACTCTGAAGTTTTATATAAAAAATTAAGTTTATTAAGAACACACGGTATCACTAAAGATAATATGAGTGAAAACCATGGTGAGTGGTTTTATGAAATGCAAGAATTAGGGTTTAATTACCGTTTAACAGATATACAAAGTGCTTTAGGAATCACTCAGCTTGCTAAAAATGACTCAGGTGTAGTAAGACGTAATGAAATAGCGAATACCTATAAAGAAGCATTTAACGGTAAAATTGCTTTTCAGAGCCTTTCTGTAGGCGATTATAACGCACATCATTTATTTATTATTGAAGTTGAAGATCGTAAAGGGTTATACGATTATTTAAGAGCTCAAAGCATATTTGCTCAAACTAATGCGTTTTCGTTGAAAGAGGCAATCAATTTTGCTATTCAAAATGATAAGTCAATCAAGAATGCGCAATTGAATATTCAATCAGCTCAGGCTCAATCGAATGAAATTCGCTCAATCGGTATGCCGAAATTGAGCGCGAAAGCGAATTATCAATACTTTATTGAAATTCCAACTTCCTTAGTTCCTGCGAAATTTTTTAATCCGCAAGCGGCAGATGATGAGTTTGCAGAGCTTCAATTTGGTACTGCGAATAATCTAACGGCTTCGTTGGATTTTAGTATGTTACTTTTTGATGGGTCTTTTTTAGTGGCTTTAGAATCGGCTAAAATCTATAAGGATTATGTCGCTTTGCAAGTCAAACAAGCAGAAAGAAGCGTCGAAGAAAAAGTAACAGAAGCGTATATTGCAACATTGGTTTTTGATTTTACTAAGACCACTTTTGAGAAGAACATGAAAAACCTTGAGCAACTAATCAAGGAAACGAAAGAGATGTTCAAAGCTGGTTTTATGGAAGAATTGGATATTGATCGTTTGGAATATTCTATGCAATCGCTTAAATCTCAATTGGATAATTTGGAACGTCAAGAGGAACAAGTCAAAGATCTATTGAAATTTACAATGAGTTTTCCATTGGATCAAAATATCGAAGTAACCGATAATATTGATTTGTTATTAGCTAATGAATTTGCAGCAAACGATTCTACTTTAAGCCTAAGCGATCGCCCAGAAATTGCAGTGGTTAATAAAGCTTTAGAATTGAGTGATATGGATATTAAGCAGTATAAAATGGGTTATTATCCAAGTTTGGCTGGTTTTGCGACCTATCAGCAAAGTGTTCAAGGTAGTAATTTATTTACTAATTCTAATGCTTTTCCTACTTCTATTGTTGGGCTTCAATTGAATGTACCGATTTTTGATGGTTTTGAAAAACGCTCGAAAATCGAAAAAGCAACTGTCGCAAAAGAAGTCGCAATTAATCAAAAATCGGACTTAATTCGTGCGATTAATTTGGAAATCAACATGGCAAAAATAGCGATTAAGAATGCCTTGGAACGATTGAAAAATACTAAAAAAAGCATTGATCTTGCCGAAAAAATTTATAATAAAACAAGAATTAAATACAAAGAAGGTGTAGGCTCTAGTTTTGAGATTATTCAAGCGGAGCAAGATTTATATCAATCTCAAAACGCTTATCAACAAGCTTTGTTTGATGTTCTGAAAGCAAAAGCTGATTTGAAATTAGCACTTGGAAAATAATGGATTCATTGTTTGATTGCTTGATTGTTATCGCTGCGCTCATTGTGTTTCATTGTTTGACCGAGTTGGCGCGAAATTTATATAAAATGAACTAACAATCTAGCAATAAAACAACCTAGTAATAAAACAATAAATAACTTAAACTATCATATAATGAAACAATTAGCAACACTTTTATTAATGGTGTTCATTCTCTCATCTTGTGGTTCTTCCGAAGAAAAAGGGACAATTCCAGAAGATTTAGAAGGCAAAAAAGCCTATCTCAAAGAGAAAAAAATAGAAATGCGTGAGATCAAAAAAATCGTCCGTCAATTGGAAGATGAGATCAGTGAACTAGATCCGAGTTCAAATGAAACTAAACGTGCTTTAGTCACTACTCAAACTTTAATTCGTAAGAATTTCACACGTTATGTCGCTATTCAAGGTTCAGTACAAGCTGAAAACACAATCAAATCTAGTAGTGAATTAGGCGGTCGTTTGCAAGGCTTTTCTTTGAAAGAAGGTGATTATGTCAAAAAAGGACAGGTCATTGGAAAGGTTGATGTAGAGCAAGTTCGTAAGAGTATTTCAGAATTACAAACGCGTTTGTCTTTGGCTGAGGATGTTTTTGCACGTCAAAAAAGACTTTGGGATCAAAAAATTGGTACTGAAATCCAGTTTTTACAAGCTAAAAATAATGTAGAAGCTTTAAAAAAATCTATCGAAACAGTTAAATATCAATTGACTAAAGAGAATATTTATTCGCCTGCTTCTGGTATGGTTAATATGGTTTTCTCTAAAAATGGGGAAGTTATAGGTCCTGGAACACCAATTTTTGACATCTTGAACTTGAATCAAGTCAAAGTTGTCGCGGCTGTTCCTGAAATTTATATTCGTGCGATTAGAAAAGGGGAAGTGGTCAAAATTCAATTTCCTGCTCTAGATACAGAACGTACAGGACGCGTTAGCTTAATTGGTAGTCAAATCAATCCGAACAATAGAACATTCAAAGTCGAAATTGCTTTATCTAACCCAGGCAATAAATTATTACCTAATTTATTGACTTCAATTTTAGTAAAAGATTATTACGCTCCGAATGCTATTACATTAAGAGATGAGCTTATTCAGCAAGATGTGAGTGGCAGAAGCTATGTATATATCGTTCAAAAAGGTGCTGGTGAAGCTGGTGATATTGCTAAGAAAACCTACATCGAAATTGGCGAAAGCTATGATGGTGAAACAGAAGTTAAAACTGGTTTGTCAGGTAATGAAACCATTATTGTAGAAGGAGGAAGAGGATTGGTTGAAGATGAAGCTATTAAAATAAGCCAGAAATAATTGATAATTGACAGAAAACCATAGAGTTATGGAAGAAGAACAAAAAAAGAAAAATATATTTAGGGAGTTTAAGATAACCTCTTTGGCTGTCGATAACGGGACGAGTGTTTTCATTCTGACTGCGATGATTGTCCTTTTCGGATTTAATAGTTATCGTTCGATGCCGAAAGAATTATTTCCCGAAATCGTTATTCCAACTATATATGTAGGAACGCCTTATCCTGGGGTTTCTGCTATTGATATCGAAAACCTTGTTACTAAGCCAATTGAAAAAGAAATCAAAGGCGTTTCTGGGGTTAAGGAAATCAAATCGACTAATATTCAAGGCTATTCTACCGTAATTGTAGAATTTGGAACGGACGTTAAAGTTCCTGAAGCTTTATCTGATGTCAAAGACGCTGTGGATAGATCTAAAGGCGAACTACCAAGTGATTTGCCTGTCGATCCGAATGTATTTGATATTAATTTTTCTGAATTTCCTGTTGTAACCGTCAACCTTGCTGGGGATTATACCATTGATGAATTGCGAGGTTTTGCAGAATATCTGCAAGATAAAATCGAGGCAATAGACGAAGTAACGCGCGTCGATATCAAGGGGTCACTCGAACGAGAAGTCAAAATTGATGTAGATCCGATTTTGATGGAAGCACGGCAAATCACTTTTCAAGACATTGAAAACGCCCTCATGACAGAGAACATGAATATGTCAGGTGGCGAAGTCTTAATGAATGGTTTTAGGCGAGCGATTCGGGTTGTTGGAGAGTTTGAAAATGTGGAGCAGATCAATAATATTGTTGTAAAAAGTGAAAATCAATTTCCTGTTTATTTGCGTGATATTGCTAATGTTTCATTAGGCTTTATTGATGTCACTTCTTACGCTCGCGCGGATCAACTCCCTGTTGTGTCGTTGGATGTTGTCAAAAAAGCAGGCTCGAACTTATTGGATGCGATTGGTAAAATGAAAGTCGTTTTGGCGGAAGCCGAAGAAAATAAACTACCTGAAGATTTAAAGATAACACTCTTTAATGATCAATCCGTCAACGTTATAAAACAGATTGGCGAACTTGAAAATAGTATCATTTCTGGAGTTATTTTAGTGGTTTTGGTTTTACTGTTTTTCTTAGGCACGCGTAATGCGATGTTTGTGGGAATTGCGATTCCGCTTTCCATGTTAATGGGGATTTTGATTTTAAATATTTTAAGTATTCCCCTTAATATGATGGTTTTGTTCTCTCTGGTGCTCGCGCTCGGACTTCTGGTCGATAATGCGATTGTGGTCGTCGAGAACGTTTATCGCTATATGCAAGAAGGATATTTGGGCTGGGAAGCCGCCAAAAAAGGAGCTGGAGAAGTCGCAATTCCTATTATTACCTCTACGGCTACAACGCTTGCGGCATTTTTGCCATTAGCATTTTGGGGTGGTATGATTGGTAGTTTTATGAAATACTTACCAATCACTTTGATCATTGTTTTATCTTCTTCTTTGTTTGTAGCATTGGTTATTAATCCTGTTTTCACATCAACTTTGATGAAAACGGAAGACGATGATTCTGATCCTGCTATTAGAAAACAGAAGTTTCGCAATGTCATGATTTGGCTGGCAGGAATGGCAATTATTGGTATTGCTTTCGCGGTTTTTGGTGCGACAACTGCCCGTAACTTTATGTTAATTGCTTTTGGTTTAACCGCTTTAAATCATTTCATTTTACGCCCAATTTCTACTTTCTTCCAGACGAAAGGCTTGCCTTTTCTCGAAAGAATTTATGATGCGGTTATTCGATTTGCCTTAAAAGGCATTATGCCTTATCTTATATTTGGTGGTACTTTTGCATTATTGATGTTTTCTAATGTTTTATTACAAATGTATCCTCCGAAAACTGTTACTTTCCCAGATACACCTCCTAATTATGTCAATGTTTTCATTGAAATGCCATTAGGAACGGATATCGAAGTGACGAATGAGGTCGTTAAAAAATTGGAAGATCGGGTAGTAAATGCCGTAAAACCTTACCAAAACGTCATTGATGCAGTCTTAACTCAAATCGGAGAAGGAACTGCTGACCCTGGTATGGCAATCGGAGGAGCGCAAGGTGCAACGCCTCATCAAGGTAGAATTACGGTTTCTTTTGTATCGGCTGATAAACGCGGAGATGTTAAGACTTTTGATATTATGGACGCAATTCGCGAAGGTGCGGGTACGCTTCCTGGTGTTAATATTGTGATTGATAAAGATGCAAGTGGTCCACCCGTTGGTAAACCGATTAATTTAGAAATCATTGGGGAAGACATTGATGTTTTATCTAAAATATCAGAAGAT
>CAKZLL010000423.1 GCA_937125475.1 uncultured Saprospiraceae bacterium
TTGCTGGCTTGCCAAGTAGGTTGATTATTGATACTATAAGATAAAGTGCCCGTTCCTGTTGCGGTGATGATGATTTGACCACCTGTTTTATTGGCGCAAGTAGGCTGAGTCACTCCTACATTTGAAATAGAAGGCTCACAATCTGGATCAGCACAGTCTATTAAACCATCTCCATCATTATCAATATTGTCTGTACAATCTTCTATTGTACAATCTTGTGAAGCTAATATTAAGGCTTGATCTAAATAAAATTTGCCTTCTTGTGTCAAATGACGAATTGGGTCAAACCATTCAGCTTGTGGCACTGGTGTTGCCCCTTGATTGGTATCTTCATTCCAGTAAACACCATCCATCATGTAGCCTAAGAAGGTTCTTGAACCATGTGTTGCTGCAACTCCTGTTAGATTATCCGAAGCCGTGTAATGGAAGAAGACACCTTTAAGATTTGAAGATTGATTATTTGTACTTCTCCACAAATATGCATCTGCTGTTGCTGGAAAATAATCACCAGATCCTACTAAAGGATTATAACGTGGTTTTGTATTATTAAAATTATATAATTGAACCTGCGTTGTATTATCTGAATAAGCATAATTCCTAGAAATATATGATTTGTACAAAGCCATTTCTAAATCATCGAGGTAGTCATGGATTAGTGTTAGTACGCTCGCTTCTGTATCCTTTAAATCATCTAATAAATCAGAGGATAAATCACCCCAAGTTGTTGAAGATATAAATATTATATCATAATCCGTCAATGTAATTGCAAGTGGATTTGAAGGATTCATTGGGTCATATAATCCCATTCCTGCTTCATCCTTAGCTAATGCAGGTGTCAATACTGCATTTCCATTGATTCCATCAATATAATCAACTAGTCCATGATCAAATGCGTCTGCATCAGCTCCTTTTGAGTCACCACAGATGTAAAGAACAGAACAAGTTAATTGGTCGTTTGAGCAAGCCGCAGGCGCTGTATAAGTTGTTGTTGTTTCACAGATTTTATATTTAAAATTGGCTGTAATAGCATTATTGGCACTTCCATCTGCTGGTACCATAAACGAAACGGTAACAGGTGATGTTGAACTTCCTACATTAATGTGTTCTGTTTTTCCTGCAATCGAAACTTCAATTGTATCTGTTGGTGTAGTTGTCCAAGATACTGTTACATCCAATTTTGCAACGTCCGCATAAGGTTGATCAATACAATTACTAATTGTAGTATTAGTTATATTGACAATACCACAGTCTGGATCTGCACAATCTATGAAACCATCACCATCATCGTCTATATTATTATTACAGGTCTCACCACAATTATTAATGCCTGAATTTTGACTACTACCTACGGTTTGACCGCTTGCTGTCGCAACTGTTGGAACGCCATTCGCATCTACGCCACCTGTTAGTCTATCATTTACATCAATATTCGATGCTGTAAAACTTGCTCCACCTTCTATGGCATCTGGACAATCATCATTGTCAGAGTCTGGATCTAAATTATTCGGAATTCCATCATTGTCATAATCATCTTGACAACTATTATCAAAAAAACCAAACATTTGAAAACTTCCGCTATTTCTCCCTACTCCGTACGGATTATGATAAGATACAACTATCCTATCTACAGGTTGGTTAAATATAACTGTATTAAAGTCTGTACCATCAGTTACTCCATCAGCTAACAATTTTGCTTCTCCTAAAGGTGTATAGGAAAGCGTTTGATATGAAGAAACAACACCTCCTATTGACGGTGTGACAGGCGTAACACCATTATAACCAATTACTCTTGCTTCTTCTGTGAAATCAACATCTTGTAAGTAAAAACTTAGATTATCTACAAGTCCAGAATTAAAAATAAACTCCATCGATTCAAAGGATCCTACTGGTCGAGGAGATGCGGTAGTACCTTGTACAGCCGTTGCTAAGAAAGCTATAAAGCCATATTCAGCATAGGCAGGATTAGTATAAATACCAGCATAAGCAAAATTTGAAGAACTAATATTTTCTGTATAGTTGTGAACATTGCCATTTACATCTGTATAGTCATAAGTTCTGGTAGAGCCTAAAGGATAATAATTCGCACTTGCATCAGATAATGGAGATGCCGGGCTAGTAATTGCTGGTGTTACATTGTGATAGTTATTAATTCTAGCTGAAAATGAAGCGCATTCATCCGTATCCAAAATTCCATCATTATCATCATCTAAATCACAATAATCACCATAACTATCTCCATCACTATCCTTATATGCTGGATTAGCAGGATTACATTGATCACAAATTGGATTTTGTACATTTTCATCTTGACTTGTTCCTATTGTTTGTCCTGCTCCTGCTTGTGTTGGAATACCATTTGCATTTACTGCACCTGTCAATGCTGTTGTGTTATCCATATTAGTATAAGTAAAACTCGCTCCGCCTTCAAGCGCATCTGGACAGCCGTCATTATCGGAATCTAAATCTTGATGATTTGGAATACCATCGCCATCATAATCACAACTCAGCTGTGCCACATCTCCAAAAAGAAATGCCTTGGCATCTGGCCCATCACTTTGTGCGCCTGATGTTGTTCCAAATGACAATCTAATACCATGAATATATGTTCCTACTGGTGCTAAATCATCAATTGGATACAATGCTAACTTTGCTGTTTGACCACCAGATGGATCAACTCTTACACCTAAATCAACATAATCCGAAGTCGAAACATTTACTGTTGTTCCGATAATGTTTCCACTTGCGTCCAAAGCTTGAATGACTTGTGGATTGTTTCCGCCTCGTTCTGTCACAGCAATAAAACCGCCTGTTGTTGATATAACTGGAGTATTATATTTTAAATCAAAATAATCGCCATCAGAGAAATCATTCAAATCTAAATCTTGATAAGCATTCAAGTTTCTACTTTGGAATGCTGGTAATATGTCTATATTATAATTCGGATTAGAACCAATACTAAACAAGAATGCACCTTCTTTTACATAACGAACGCCTGTGTTATCATTCAATGTAAAACCTGGTGTGTAAGAATCTGGAACAATGAAATCTGTGTAAGTTGTCCCATTATAAGTAATTGAATCTAAAATATGTGGCACGGCATTGCTGTTTGCATCTGTTGTAGTGACATGTCCTGTAAACGTAGTCAAAGGTCCTGTTAAACCACTATTCGTTGGTGTTGGACATTCTACAACATCCAAAATACCATCATTATCATCATCTTCATCACAAACATCTATAATGCCATCATTATCTGTATCTGTATATCCAGAAATATTAGCATCACAGCATACATTTACATTTTCATTTTGACTACTGCCCATTGTTTGACCAGCTGCTGCTTGTGTTGGAATACCACTTGCATCTACACCACCTGTTAATCTATCACTAGAAAGATTGGTATGAGTAAAGTTTGCTCCGCCTTCAAGGGCATCTGGGCAACCATCATTATCAGAATCAAGATCTAAATCATTTGGAATCCCGTCTCCATCATAATCACAAGCAATTGTAGTCATATCTCCTATAATGAATACTTTCCCATCTGGTCCATCATTTGTTGCTGTGATACTTGTACCAAATGATATTTTTAAGCTAGATATTTCAGCACCAATAGGGGCTAAATCATCTACTGGATATAATGCCATATTAGCATTTTGTGTTCCAGTAGCAAACACATTTACACCTAAATCAACATAATCGGAAGTATTAACGATTATACTACCGAGTAGATTATTGGAATGATCTAAAGCATCAATATAGTATTCATTATTTCCCATTCGCTCTGTAATAGCAATAAAACCACCACTCGTTGAAATAATAGGATCATTATAAGTTAAAATATAATAATCACCATCAGAAAAATCTTCGGAATCTAATGATTGGTGCGCATTTAGGTTTTTATTTCCAAATGCATCTGTGATAATATCTTGGTTATAATTGGCATTAGAACCAAGACTGTACACATAATCAACACCGTTTTCTACAAAATTAACTTCATTAATATCAATAACGGTGTATCCAGGAGTATAAACGTCTGGCGTTATGAAATCCGAATAAGTTATACCGTTGTATGTAATTGAATTCAAGATATGTGGTACACTAGAACTTGTAGCATCTGTTGTTGTAATATCTGTTGTAAATGTTGTCAATGGTCCTGTTAAACCACTATTTGTAGCTATCGGACACTCATCAACATCTAAAATACCATCATTGTCATCATCTTCATCACAAATGTCTGAAACACCATCATTATCGCTGTCCAATCCTGTTTGGCAATTTGTCGCATTGTAACAAGCACTATTGACAAAAGCATAAATGTCTGCTTTCATTGGTGTTCCGCCTTCGTTAATGCTAAACCATGTGGACATTCCAAAAGCACAAGTAGCGTCGCCATTATTAGCACCATTTCCAATCTGTAAACGATAAGGCGCTTCTGGGCCTGTAATCGTTAATGTTCGACCAATATTACAACCTGTTCCTGTTAATGTTCCTGTTATGTTCCAATAATCAAGATTAGCTTCTGCACCAGCACAACTTCCATTAAGATTTGCACTTCCGCCACTTGCTTGAAAAGTTGTCCAATCTTGCTTATCAAAAAGTGTCAAATTGAGTGTCCAACCATCATTTGCACCACAAGGTGTAGAAACACAAGCGTCAAAGTCTGCGTCTATTCCATCAACAATACTTCCTGCAATAGTCATTGTTCCATTTCCATTATCTACTAAACTGAGGTCATCACCCAAAAAGTAATCTATCCAACTACAATTATTATTGCTAAAATCTATTGGAAAACCTGGAAATTGGTTAGTTAATTTTTTGCAGTCTGGATCATTACAATCTATTAGTCCATCTCCATCGTTGTCTATTCCATCAGTACAATCTTCTGGTGTAAATGATTTTAAACCAAAATCCATTGTATAGTAAGCTTTCGGATTGGATGCTGGATCGTATGCTCGATTAATAATTTCTCCATGGTCATTTTCAAACCAATTTGCACCAGCATTTGAACCACCGCCTTGTTCCAAAACGATGACATCACTCACAATGTTACCACTAGTGGCTGTTCCTAATCCATTATCATCATCATCCGCACTGTTCGGTGAAGAAGAAGAACCGATGTCAGTTGTAGAACTCATGTTATTAGGTAATGTCACTTGTACCTTATAGCTGCCTTCTGTCAATCCTGTAAATACATATTTTCCGTAAGCATCCGTAGTCGTAGTTGCTAAAGTGGTAGAACCCGAGCTATTTAATAATGAAACTGTAACATTACTAATCGCAGATTCACTAGCTTCTTTTAAAGCATTTCCATTAGCATCTAACCAAACTAAATTACCTATTGAAAATGGGCCAATAAAACCACAATCAACATTCGTTATATTTTGATTAGCTGTTGGTGTATAAGTGATTAATGAAATACCTGTTGTCGAACTGGCTTCCATATTAGAACCTGCATTCGTATAACTGCTACCATTGACAGATGGTAAAAGGAAAACTAACTCATAGGTTATATTAGGTTCAAGATTATTAAAACAATAATCGCCATCTTCATCTGAAATAGTAGTACTCACCACAAAACCATCCGTATCCAGAAGGTTAATCGAAACCCAAGGTTGAGATGGTTCTCCTCCATCTATGACACCATCTTCATCCAAATCGTCCCATGTTTTTCCGCAAATCGAAGCAGGATTGATGACTTCATCTTTCAGACCTAGATCAATATCTCCGATATTTTCACCAGAACTCAAACTAAAATTATCCGTCTGAAAACTAGAATTAGCACTAAAATCAGAGTCATTTTCATTATTTCCTGTAGTGTTTTTGCCTGTTGGTATTTTTCCTGCTGGAATAGTTGTGGCTACAATATAATATTCGCCTGGTATTTGATTTGTAAATAAATATCGACCATCAACATCAGTTATTTGAGATTCTACAAAAAATCCTCCGACTTTATATAAACTCATCGTAACGCCAGAAGCTGGACTTTCAGTATTGTCTTGATCACCTTCTGCGTCATCATCGTACCAAGCATAATTACCAACACTTCCGAAACCATAGAATCCAAAGTCGTTGTTCTCAATGGTTGTTCCTGCAACTCCTGTTGGCACAAGTATTTGCGGGCGAGCAATAGCAGGTGAACCCGACAATGTTCCTTCTGACGCATCAGAATCTTCTTCATCTAGCACACCAGAAGCATTAGGAATAGTCAATTCTAAACCTGCTAAAGCACCACTTAATGTAAAGTTATTTTCGTTCTCTAATCGAACATAATAATTCGTCGATGGTGTTAATCCATAGAAACAATAGTTTCCTAAAGTATCAGTCAAAGCAGTTACATTGACCGTAGAAGTTACGCCATTAATGGTTAAAGTTTGTGTAACAGGATTTCCGCTTCCATCATATAAACTAACTGTAATTCCTTCAACTATAGGTTCTCCGTTCTCTTGACGACCATTAGCATTTTCATCTTTCCAAACGTTCCCACAGATATTAGAAACGGAAGACATATCAATCATTTTTACACCAACTTTCAATGGTTCAGAAGAGAATAATACATCATTATCTTCTTCAATGACTGTATATCCAAATGAATTCCAAGCGACTTCATTGTTAGTTGCGTCAGCTTCTCCATTGAGTTGTGTTACGTTGACTGTGATTTTTAAATATTCTCCAAATTCCAATGGTTCGGCAATATCGATCCAACGAAAAGCGAAACCTTTTGCACCTGCTGCCGCAACAGCATTACTAAAATCAGTACAACCTGCTGATTGTCCAGTGTTAGCAGAAGCCATATTTGCAGTAACTTGTCCAGCAGGCAAAGCGCCATCTAAATAACAAGCATTATAAGTATTAGAATATAATATTCCACTTGGTATTTTGCTAGAAGCATCTACCAATCCAGAGCCAATCTTGTATCGTTCTACTGTTATTGCATTTGCTAATTCTTCACTCCAACCAGAACCTCTACTTGTTGTAGCAAGCATGTCTTTATCTCCAATGTATGGCAAAATATCTGCAATATCTATTTGTTTTAATCTTTGAAAATTGTGATTATATACATACATATCATAAGTTGCATCACCCGAAAGTTCTGTATTTCCTGAAACAGGGTAACGACTTTGTTTTGTATCTAGCGCACCTTTTACATATTTTTCACTATTAACTGAACCTCCATCCGCTGGTGCTCCATAGTACACAGCACAACCTATTTCTTGTGTTGGTGTACCTGTAAAACCAGCACCACCATAAGTCCAAGTCATGACGCTTTTAGTTCTTAATGTAGTGTTTGCAATAACAGGATTTGCTAATGCTACTGTGCCCATATATCGAGTAGAAAAATATACTTTTAGTTCTACTATTGGTTCATTGATATAATGAGGTCCAAACGCAGGAAAAATTAGATTTGGGAAATCCCATTGTAATAAAGTCCTACCTGTACCATTATAATTGGAGGTTTTAGTAAATGTAGGCTGTAGAGCAGAAGCTGGATTTGACCCGAGTTCTAGTGCTTCAACTACCCAATAGTTAGGTTTTGTTGTTCCTTCTATATAATCAAAACCTTCAGGAAGTAATGTTTCATAGGTAGGAGCTTCAACTGATGTTGTTTTTATTAAGTGAGCTGCAACTAAAACACCTTGAATATCCATTGGATCTTTATGCAGGTTAGGAAAATTATTATATACATAACTATTGTTTGTTCTATTCAAGGTAGTTCCACCTAATCCTTGTCCTCCACTATCTTGAAACCAGCACCCTAATTCTAAAGAGCCTTTATCTGTAACATATACATCCTTACAATCTGTGCCCCAAGCAGGATTAGTACTCGTCATACAGTTTTGATACCAACCGACAGGTGTCGAAGGTGGAACATAAAAGTATAGGTAAAAATCTTCATGACTTCCACTACCTGTAATTCGAAGACCTGTTACACCTTCCGCATAATTAGTTTCTTTATCTCCAGGATGATCTCCATTAGGCACAACAGCATCAACACGCATTGTTCCTGGTATTGTTGTTCCACTCTGAGCTTTTAATGCTGCACCATTCGCAACATTCTGAATAAAAGCATC
>CAKZLL010000424.1 GCA_937125475.1 uncultured Saprospiraceae bacterium
CATGTCAAAAATGGCATTGTGCGCTCGGATGAAGGCTTTTTGTTGAATGATGAAGCTTACACTAGCCCTTGGGGAACGTCTTGGTATGGGTTAACGACCGGAGATAATAACGTCACTCATCTTAATCCAAATGCGAATGGTGATCCGATTTTATTGCAAAGTTTTTATGGTTTAGGATTTCAAACTTTTGGCGGAAGCATGACGATCGGACATCACGGTCAAGTAACGATTGGTTTGAATGATACCGAAATTGCAACGATTACCAATGATATTCAAGCAGTGAATACGCCTTACAAACTATATGTAGGGGGAGGAATAAGATCCGAAAAAATTAACGTAAGTAAAAGTAATACTTGGCCAGATTATGTATTTGCCAAAGATTATGATTTGCGCCCATTATCTGATGTAGCTGATTTTATTAATGAAAATAGCCATTTGCCAGAAGTGCCTTCTGCTGCTGAAATCAATGAAAAAGGAATTGATGTAGCAGGAATGGACGCAGCGTTACTCAAAAAAATAGAAGAATTAACACTCTATACCATACAACAACAAGAGCAACTTAACTTGTTGACCGAACAAATTGAAGTCCTTCAAAAAAAGTTATCAGATGAAAAAGACGAATAATATAAATATCCTAGGCTTATTATTGATTTTTTGTATCAGTTTGATTGCCTGTGATTGCGAAGATCCGACGAATCCAGATTGTAGCAATTATGATCCGTGTTGGGAATTAGAACAACCAAATATTGATTTTGAAATGGGAACGGTATATTCTGATCCTTATTATGAATTAAAATTTCCTAGTGATACTGTCTTATATGGAACAATCTATTTTAATGCTAATATCGAAAATGCAGTTAGTTATCAATGGAAAGTAGGAACAGATACTCGTACTTGGAATAGTAAAGAATTTACTTTATACTTTAATGACACTGATTCCGCTACACTCCGTCTGGCTCCTATTATGGTGACTCTCATTGTTGAACGTCAGCCTAATAATTTATGTTTTCCAGATGATGATGGAATAGATACTATATCAAAGTATCTTCATTTTAGGTCTGATTGGGAATCTACTGTATGGGGAACATGGGAAGGTTATAGAGATAGTCTAACCAATGATATTTATCAATTAAAAATTGCTAATATTGCCGATTCCCCACATTCTAACAGCCGAAGTACTTTTATATTTAATCAATACGGAGAAGGAGAAGACTGTCATCATGAATATACTTCTTACAGTTTAAGGGGATATCGAGCATTATATAATAAGACTCAAGGGGAAGCTACTAATTGGGAAACTTGTGGAGGGCCTTATCGACGTTGGAATAGAAAATTTGCGGTGAATGTTAATCCTAAAGAAAATACTATTGTCATTACTTGGGAAGAATGGCATTATGGAGATTATAATTATGGTGATTGTTGTGTGACAATTCCTCATATTTTTAAAGGACATCGTGTCCAATAATCAAATAACAAAAAATGAAAAAAATATATATATTACTGTTCTGTGTTTTGTATTGTATATCTATACAAGCACAAGAATGCGGAGAAGCTATTGGAATATCAACTAATCCAGATAATCCAATTAATCCACATTGTACTACGAAACTAAATGCTTTTGATTGGAGAAAAACGGATTTTGATGTTCCTTACTATAAAGGAGCTCATAACGGACAAATTCGATCTCCTTTTTATAATAATAATAATGGATCGACATCGGAACTCTGGAATACGTTAACCTTTGGTCCTCGAGATATGTTGCCTGAAGATGGCTGGGAATTAGTCTTTGATGGGATTACACAAGCAGCTCTAGGTACACCGCTTAATTCTCATGATATTGCTTATTTTGTATTATATAATAAGTTTACAGCAACACTTAGAGTTTTTGGTGCGCATCATGATATAAATGACAGAAATGATTATATGTTAATTAATCTAGAGTTTGATTTTATTGATGATATTACAGGTTTATTATTCCCGACACAACAAATAGCACAGCCACTTGATGAAAAATCAATAGCGAGTATTCATGCTAATGCAAAGATATCAGGGAGTAATTCACTTTATTTCTTCTATGCTGATTTCCCTATGGGGTATGATCCATGTACTTGTTTTTTTGAGAAAGGAGATTTGAAAGTCAGCTTTCAGGCAATTAATGAACAAAAACTAAATATTTATGGGCGGTCTTGGGCGATTGACAATGATTTAGCTTATATCGCGAATGGAGGAACAAGCCTTTCTAGTGATTATTTAACTAATGTATATTCTAATGGAGGAGCACGAGCAGGAAGTTTAATTTTTAATACATGGGGGGGATTATTAACTCATTATCAAAAGCAAAAAGCAACAGCCAAAAAATTAAAAGAGCAATATCAAGCTTTTTCGGATTTAAGCAATGCATTGAATTTAGCGGCCAGTTTTACTGGTGGAATTAATTTACCTAATGGAGGAGATACTATTAAATTTAAATTCTCAACCATAAAGAGCCCTTTAAAAATAGCCGCTAAATTTGTTGATGTTCTTGGAGCACCTTTAAAGAAAAAAGTAGAAACAGCAACAAGTGCAGCTAGTGCAACTGGAAAAATAAGAATGATACAGTCAGAAATGGCTTTTTCAGGAACATTGACAGATGTTTCTAATAAAGATGATTTTTCTTTTCATTTACCAGGTAGAAAAGGCGAAAGTGATTGCAATGACCCATATAATGACCATCAATACCCTTTATATAATGAAGTGTTAGGACGGTTTGCAGTATTGGAAACACCTAAAATAAAAATAGGAAATTATCAAGAGCCTTATGGTTATGGTAGAGGTTATAAATTTCGATTGGATGAAACATTTAAATATATGTTCAATCCTGCGGCTAAAATAGATGAAGCTAATACCGAAATATATGGCGCAATCGTTGTTAAAAGAAAAAAAGAAGATGAAAGGTTTCAATTAAAAACCTATTATTTGGATGATGTACCTAGTTTATCGAATGAGGATACGATTGTTCATATTTCGCCTTTTCTTCCTTTAGAATGTTTAAGTGATTTTACTACTGAAATGACTATTTCAGGGGAAAATGCTTCTTTGTACAATGGAGTTTATGAATTACAATTGAGATTATTCATTTTTTATGAATTTGACGCTATTAATTCTCAAGGATTAAAACCACAAGCTTTTGAGGTCTTGACTTACCCATTAAGTCAAATAGAAGAAGCATATGAAACAATGCCTGGTATTCATCAAAACGGAGTAGGGGATCATAAGTCTATAATTTATGAAACAATGAGTCTTTCTAATACTCATTATACTGCATCACAAACTGTATTTGCATGGAAGAAAGTAATAGTTGATGGTGATTTAACAGCTTCTCCTAATGTAGAAATTAATATTGTTGCACCAGAAATAGAGATAAATAGTGGCTCTATTGGTCAAGGAATTACTTTAACAACAGGAGAATTTCCAGTAGCTTGTTCACCGCTTACACCATTTGATATAAGTAACTTGGAAAGCTATTGTACTAGTATCAATAGTTCTTATAGCGGAAATATTCCAAAGAGGCGATTAAATGCTAAAACACTTACTCAAAAATACAATAGCATTAATTTTTATCAATCTCCTAATCCGTTTTCAACAACTACGGATTTTTATTTTAATCTTCCTGAACCTAGCCAAGTGAGTATTATAATTTCTGATGCATTAGGAAGAAGGGTTCAAACATTATTAGAATCAACAAATTTATTAGAAGGGAAACATACTTATTCCTTAAATGGAAAGAATATGATTTCAGGCGTTTATTTCGCGACTATTCAATCCAAAACCTTCAAAAAAACAATCAAACTGATCAAACAATAAAGCCATTCTATTCCAAAAGCCTAACCGATTTTTGGGGTTAGGCTTTTTGAATTTGAGGCATAAAATAGCTTCAAAAACTACGCTTGAATATACTTCTTAATCATATCATACAATTCCTGTGGCTTGAATGGTTTACTCAAATAATCATTCATGCCTGCTTCGATCGCTTGATATTTCAGTGCATCAAAAACGGAGGCAGTGAGTGCAACAATAGGTAAAAGTTGATACTTGGAAGCTTCCCAAGTTCTGATAATTCTTGTGGCTTCATAGCCATCCATTTCGGGCATATTGATATCCATTAAGACTAAACCGTAATCTGTTACCTTTACCATATCGACTGCTTCACGTCCATTTTTCGCGACATCGACATCTAGTTTCCACTTTGTCAAAAAGCGTTTTGCAATTAAAATATTAATAGCATTATCATCTACTAATAAGACTTTTGTTGAGGTATTAAATACCAATTCAGCAGATTTAGCGGCAATTCTAGCAGCTGCATCAGTCGAAGGAGCTGCACCAATTGGTAAGACCAAATCAAAGAAAAATGTTGAACCTTTGCCCACTTTACTCGTCAATTGAATTTGGCTGCCTTGCAATTCAAGCAATTGTTTGGTGATTGCCAATCCTAAACCTGTACCACCATAAAGTCGCGTTGTTTTAGAGTTTGCTTGCGAAAAGCTTTCAAAAATCAACTCTTGCTTATCTTCAGCAATACCGATACCTGTATCAATGACCGCAAAACTCAAATGCACTTTTTCTGGTGTTGATTTTAATAATTTTACTTCAAATTTTACTGTGCCTTTTTCGGTAAATTTGACCGCGTTACTGACCAAATTAATCAAAATTTGGCTAATGCGAACAGGATCGCCGATTAGAACTTGAGGAACATTTTCCGCGATTTCATATTTGAGTTCGATTGATTTTTTTTGTGTGCTAGGCAATATGGTTTTATAAATGCCTTTCAAAATTCGCTGAATGCTAAAATTGATTTTCTCAAACTTAATTTTGCCAGCGCCGATTTTGCTATAATCTAAAATATCATTAATAATAACCATTAAATTTTCAGCCGAAAAGAGTAAAGTATCTAGATGTTCTACTTGATCTGGCTTGGGATTTTCTTCTGCTAATAGATTAGTTACGCCAATAATCGCATTTAAAGGCGTTCTAATTTCATGGCTCATATTAGACAAAAAATCCGTTTTTACTTTCGATAATTCTACTGCATTGTCTTTGGCTTCGAGCAAATCAGAATTATTCTCAGCCAAAATCTCATTCTGCCGTTGAAGCTGTTTATTCTTGCTGTCCACATTGGTTTTGTGAACATCCATTTCTCTGTTTTTATTTGTTAAATCAGCTATTTCTTTTGTAAATGCTTGGTTTTTAGCAGTTAAGCTTTTATAAATTGGATCTAAAAGATAGATTAACTCTAACGAAATAATCAATATAGTCAATAAAGTTAGCCAAAAACCAATCCGTTGATTAATGTTTATTTTTCGAGTTTGCTCGGTATTATAAGCCGTAATAAGTGAAGTCATTTGTACCAAAAACGGACTTTCTTTGTTCAAAATAGCTTTCGTATGAAGCTGAATATCATCAAGTTTTTTTTCTGGAATGAGTTCTAATCCGTTTTCATAAATTATATCAAAAACTGGTTGTATTTCTTTTAGTAGCGCATCAATTTTCTTAGATTTGATAACAGGAATATCTAAATCTCTATTGCCATTGATTAAAGTGTTATGCCCTGATTTCCAGTTGTTTAATGTGTTTTTTAAATCCGTTCTTTCTATTGCACTAGGGACTTGATTGGTTTCGTTTTGCAGAATTTGAAGTGATATTTTAGCAATCTGTTGACTGAGAAGACCTTGTTTTTGGGCATGATTAATCACATTTCTACTCTCTTGTTCTTGATCAAAGGAGTAGTTGGTAAACCAATGGTTTACAATCAACAAGCCAACAAGAGAGACTATAAAAATGAGATATAAACGAGTATAATTCATGCGTGATTTTTAGTTTTATCTATCCTCTGATTTATTGTAATGGTTTGTGATGATTAATTCAAAATTAAAATAAAAAATAAAATTAAAATGAAAAAATATTTAAACACTTGTTTTCATTTTTAGTTTATAAAAAATTAATCACCACAAACTATTCAATAACCTTACCTATTTATTCGTAAAATGAGCAAAAGTAGCACATTCTTTGATTACTTGCTGATAAAAATCGGTATCACCATATTCATTTTTTAGTTTCTTAAAATAGTATTTTTGTCCATAGTTATCCACTGGATTGCTGCAAGCAGAAGCCATGAAACACGCTTTTGCGCCCCATTCACTATCTTTATCGCCAACTAAGGAAATGGCTTCTTCAAAATAAGATAAGGCTATTTCATTTATTCTAAAAGACTGATTGCCTCGACTATGAAAACCACCGTATGTCTCATAGACATTTGGATAAATCTCTTTATCGCCAGCACTCGTCCAATAATAATCTAATGCTCGCCAAGATTTTCCATAATAGCTCATTTGGAAATGAGCATTTCCTAACTGAAAATAATATTCTGGTGCATTATTAGGATCAGTTTTAGTCAACTTTTCAAGTTTCAAAAGACGTTTAGCTATATCTAGTTTATTAAATGTGGTTTTAGCTGCGGTTTTTTTACGGCTATTCGTGTACAAATGAAATGGATCATTATCACTAACATTAAATCGCTCTCTAGAGTTATTAGGGCCGCGCCAGTTACTGGGATCAACTGGAGTGGTTTGATTTTTATAAGCATCTGGCAATGTTTCAAATGCTGCAATAGCATTATCTAGCTGATTTGCCCCCAAAAGAATAGTGCCTTTGATTTCAATCAATTGATTTTTAATATCCTTGTTTGGTGTGACATAAATGAATTGTTGTTCTTTTTTGCTCCATTCCCTTTTGAAGAAAATTTGACGAGTAAGTTGTTGTTCAAATTTATTGAGTGTGTTTTTTCTATCATAAAGATCAATCAGATCGTTTACAACATTTAAATCTGGACGAACTAATAAATCACGGAAACTATGTTTATGACACAAAAACGCCTTGCCCCATTTGTTTTGTTTTTGGTATAAAATGGCTAGTTTATCTAAAATATAATCTGCATTTTTTGCAATTCCCGAATCTGAATAATCAGCGCCTTGTGGATGGATATTTTTTAATTTAGCGGACAATTTATCTGCTAAAAGTTCAGTTTTGGTATCTATTTTTTCTAAATCATCAATGATTACAGCGGCTTTAAATACCTCTAATTGATAATTAAATGCCTTACCATAACTATTTCGCTGACCGATTTGATCAAAAGTAATTGCGGCTTTTCTATTATTTCCAGACATGAACTCAAGATAACCTTTCGCTAATTTCCAAATGTGAGGTCGTTTGGCTTTCTTATCAGCTAGAACAGTTTTAACTAGTTTTTTCAGTTCTTCAAGGTATTGCAATGATGCTTTTCGAGGGAATTTTACGTAACTTTTATCATTCTCATAGTCATAAGTCGTTACTTTAAATTCTTTTCGTGCTTTGGCGTAGCTCGCTCCTAATAGTTCATATTCGAGCTTTTGAACCTCCCGAAATAATAATAGTTCTAATTGTTGACTTTTGGGTGTAAGTTTATAAATCGAGTTCATTTCTTCAACTGCATTGCCAAAAGGATTGATTGCTCGTAAGGCATAAAGTCCAGATTTTTCCTCTTTATTTTTGCAAAGTGCTAAAGTTGAATTCCATTCTTGATCAGTCTTAATACTAAAACTTTGATACGCTGCCATGCGTCGACTTGGACATTTATTAAAGACTTGCGAAAAGAAGTAAGCCGCTTCTGGGCGTTTTTTTAAGTTATATAATGCACCAGCATAATGTTCCATTGTCCAATAACGAATAATGCTATTGACGTTTTTTACCTCAGGCATTAATGCTTCGTATCGTTGAACAACTTCTTCCCATTGCATAGCATATCGCGCTAAACGGACGATTTGAAAGGCATAACGCATTTTTAAAAAATCACTTTCACAAGAATGAAAAGCCGTCAAACCTTCTTCTATTAGGTAGTTAAAATTTCTCTTTGCCAGATTATTGACTTGAGGAACACCATTCCAGTCAAATTCTCGACTAGTGGCAAGCGGTTCGCAAGTTTTCGCAAAAATCATGTAATCAAGAAAACCAGCTTTATTATTGGTTTCTAATTTTTGAATGATGGCGTTATTTTTAGCGGCAATTGATAGTTGATCAAATGCTCGATCTCTTAATCGTTCTAAGTCCTTAATTGATGATTTATAAATAAGATAATCATAATCGCTTTCTTTACCTTGATTATCAAAAAAGGCTTTCCATTCTTTTAAGTTTTCCTCTTTGGCGAAAGCTGTTCCTTTCCAATCTTCAAAGAAATGACTTAGTGTAAAGAAAAAAGGACGATGAGCAGGATCTTCCAATAAATCAGGGGATACAAAGGAATAAACATAATAACCCATTTGGTAATAACCGCAACTATGAGTGGTTTTTACTGGAATGAAAGCTAACACACCTACAAGTAAAAAAGTAAATAAAGCATATTTTTTCATCATTTTGTTTTTAGTGTAGAAATAAAATGTAGGGGAAAGGCACGCCTTTGCCCCGTTTTGCCCTATATCATCTAAATTACAAACCTTTTTGAAACGAAGGGAATTAGAATCAAAAAAAGTGCAAGCATTTGATAATACTTGCACTTTTTCAACAAAAAATTAAAAAACAACAAAAATTAATTCGCCCTAACGACTAGTTCTTGATTGATTTCAATAATATTATTTTTTAGGTTATTAATGTTTTTTAGTTGATAAACACTAATATTATATCGTTTTGATAAGCGATAAAGCGTTTCGCCTTTTACTACTCGATGGATATTTTCATTTTGTTTGATGGTTGGTTTTGCTGTAATTTGAATGCCTTTTACTTCTGCCTGTTTGATGGTTGGCTGAACCATAGGAATAATTTTACTAGTCCTTTTATACTCATTTGAACTAACTCCTTTAGTCGTATAAACTGTTTTTTTGCCTGGGATATTATCAGAAATATTTAAATCTCCAGATCCATTATTAGTTGAAGGACTTTTCATTGCATAGCCAGAAGCATTAGGTGCTGTTACTTTTGGTTCATCATATTTATAATTAGGCTTAGCTAATTTTAGATAAGTTTTGATTGGAATATCATCTATTGAAACTAGCTCAGAACGATAAGTTTTACCATCTTCTTGATAAAATTCTTTGTATAAGCCAATACCTTTTAAGTATTCAGACTGAATAGGATGTTGGCAAGAGCGGAACATTTTTTCCCCTGTTACTTTCGACCTTACCGATTTATAAGGATTTTGCTCACCTACCTTTGAAAGCGGTGTTGTTACACCATAAGGACGATTATAGCAAGCATCATTATACATTTTTAATAAAACATCATTCTGAATGCCTTCTACTTCGCTTGCTCCATGATAAAAATGGCGCGTGACAAAACCCCATTCATCTCCATTAACTTGGATGGCTTGTCCTGGGTAATAGTCTTCTTTATATTGAAATAAAAAGGAAAAATGAGGAGGTGCGAAATAACTCATCTGCGTTTTTTCCATTTTTTTATAAATCGTATAATCTACTTTATATAACTCCTTGTCTATGCGAAAATATAAATTAGTAGCTAAAGTATTTACTCTACTAATTAATGATCGATTAACAGAAAAAAGATCCTGTTTGCTTAAAACTGTATAGTTATCAGTAGGAACATTTGCGACTTGCTGAGTTTTAGTGAATATTTTTAATATTAAAGTGCGTTCCTTGTCTAAAGGAATGTGATAATTAGTATAACTTTCTTCTACTACATAATCTTTATCTGTTTGATATTCATATTTTTTCATATAGCTCGGATCAAAATTAACTAAAAGCGTTGCTACGTCTTTATCATAATTTGATTGACCATAAAAAACAGAAGTACAAAAGATAGCGAATAACGTCAATATTGTCGTTTTCATCCTAGTAGTATTTTTTGTGTAAATTTAAATGATGCTGGGTTAGCATTTTTTGTTACAAAAAACACCAAAAAACATTCCAAATTTGGTGTATTAAACAAATATTTTTTATTAAAATATGTTGTATCTTATTGATTAATAACCTTTTATGTAAATAAAGGTGTTGAGTAATTAAAATGAATTTTTTTTAAAAGTATATGTCACAGTTTTATGTGTTTGCCCCCATATTTTGTTCTTTTTTAAATTAGGCTTATTTTAGTTATAGATGTTGTTTTGGCAATAACAACATTTATATATCATTTATCAATTAAGCCCGCTTTTAAAATATGCTAATCGTTTTTATGAAAGGCAGTTTTTACCAAAGGTATTTACCTTCATTATCAACTTGAACATTTAGAATTTTATAATTATTTTCAAAATAATCATATCCACCTTTTAAATTTTTCCAAAAATCATGATACTGACTTTCTCCATTTAAAATATTTTCATCTGTCATTTTAAAAGGAAAAATATGAACAGGTATTTTATTTTGACCACTACGTTTCGCAAACTCCGCAAATAAATATATCTCTTTGATTTTATCATCCGTCATAGGTAAACAACCAACGGTTACACATTGACCATGAATAAAAATATCACTTCCAGGTGCGTCCTTATCACTTAAAATCTTATCCGATGCATTTGGATAGTTGATTCCTAAAGATAGGTGATAAGTACTTTTAGGATTGAAACGGTCGATGTGGTAAAATCCTTCTGGCACTTGATAATCGCCTTCTTTACGTTTTGAACCTAAATCTCCAGATTTTTTACAAATACCGTAAGTCGTAACTAATTGATATTTTTCTTTGAGTGTATTTTTAGCCCAAATTTCCAATATCTTCTCTGTTTTAAAAGCTCTGATGAAGATATTGATGGAAGCAGTATCTATATTTTTATCTGCTAAAAGTTGTTTAATTAAATTTACTTTTTCTCCATAAGCTTCTCGAACTCGTGGATAAGGAGAGAAGTCATTATCCATATTATTTGTATTTTTACAGCTAATTATTAATATTGATAGAAGAAGTATAATACTTAGTATTTGCGTTTTTTTCATCGAGTATTTATGATTTTAGGGAGTGCGCAAAAAAAATCATCACGCAATTTT
>CAKZLL010000425.1 GCA_937125475.1 uncultured Saprospiraceae bacterium
CGTTGTTTTTCAAAGAGTTAGATCAATGGAGCAAGCCCACATTAGAATAAATGGCAAAAATTGTCAATCAACCTAAATATTTTTTTGCTTAAATTTTATATGATTTTACCAATCATTCGCCCGAAAGGGACAAAGTGGCAAATCCTTACTATTAAAAACATTGGCATCAGTCTGAGCATTTGTCCAAGCATAACGAACCGAAACAATCGGTTTTTTCCTTGGCTGCTACTTCAAAATCATAGATATAACCGTATTTTATCCCTAATTTTTAAACCATTTTCAAAATTAGGAATAGGATAATCATTGGAAGTATTTTGATCATGTTATCAAATAGATGAAAATCTTTAAATATACACGATACCAAATTTTTCTTCAATTAGTTTTTTATCATGCTTTCCTTCATGATTTTGCCTTGATGTTTCTGCAAAAAACTCTTCTGCCCAATTACCTGGGAATATATAACTTAACAATCGGGCATTTGAACTTCCAGTATTTTTGATAAAATGAGATGTTCCCCTCGGACAATGTATCGTATCTCCTACTCCTAATTTATACCATTTATCTCCTACTTTTGCATCAACTTCTCCTTCAATTATATGAAAAGTTTGATCTTCCCATTTATGATAATGATCTGGTACAAAGCCATTTACCTCAATTATTCCATCAGTTATTACATATTCATTGTTTGTTTGTTTAGTATTTACAATAATATTTGTGTATTCGCCTTTTGACATCCAGTATTTCGGACTTTCATCTTTCTTACTAACAATGATAGCTTTATTTGTCTCTTGATTTTTTTTCATGAATTTTAAATTAGTGGATTATTGGTGATTAATTTATAAAATAATCAAAGAAGGAAATTATTTAGGTGTTAACTTTAGCCAACCTTCAATAACTTCTTGATGATTATAATTAGGTGTTGCTTCGACAGATCGAATGCCTTCACTATACAATTCTACAATATTTCGGATCTTATTTTCATGATCCGCCCAAATCGTTTGTTCCTTATCTAATGCAGGTAATTGTCGTTGAACGATAGTTTTATCACCTTCGACTTTTAGCCAATTGTTTTCTAATAGGACGTTCCAAATTTCATCTACTTGCGGTATAAAATCTGCAAAATCCAAATCAACCATACCTTGTTCAAATTTAGCTTTGGTCAATAACAAATCATCTGTAATCGTTTTCAAGGTTTCCGTAGTAGTATATTGAAGCCAATTCCAGCCGAACAAATCGCTGTCCATCGTTGGCAATTGGACTTTATCCTTTTCCGTCAAAACGGGAGACATGAGAAAAGTCGCTTGCATTTTGCGCAATGTATCTTTGAATAATTGATTAGGAATATCAATCGTTTTTACGGGCGTAACGCCAGTCGTGACATTGAGCGAGCCGCGCGGATCAAACAACAACGTAACATATTGCGGCTCATCATTCAAACTTTGCTGAATTTCTATGTCAATTTCATCAAAAGACGTGATAATTTCGCTTTGTTCTTCTTCATATCTTTTAGAAATAGGCGCGTAAAACTTATCTTCTAAATCAATCGACTTCAAGTCAGAACCATCTTTCCAATAGCCAATAATTCCATCATTCAATTGTTGATAATCGCCTAATCGAATTGGAATTTTCACATCTTCATATCCTTGTGTGAATTTTTTGCCTGTTGCGCCTTCTAATATTTCAGCAAACAAATCCCAATTATTGCTTGTCGCTAATTCTTCCATTCGCTCAAAGGTGATTTTGGCACGAACTAAAGCAATCGGGCGATTAACAAAAATGGATAATTCTGGATATTGCGCGAAAGCGTCAGGCGCGATATATTCCAAACTATCATTTAAAATTTGGAGGCTATCATAGAAAAACAAAACCGAATGACCGATATAATATTCGACTAGTTTTCTTAAATGAATATTTTGAATGTCGGTCAATTCCACGCCATCCGTATCATAAGGCGATGGCTCGAAAGAAATTTTGCCATCAACTTCTGCCAGAATGCCTTCTTGTTCGCCTGCTTGATTATAAACTAATAGGCTTTTTTCCAGATTATTAGGCACAACCCAACCACAAATCGGGCTACTTTCGACCATTTTATTGGATTCGCCTAAGGTTTTATCATCATTTGATGCTTCGGCAGGAATCCAGCGCACATCAATGCGAACGGGTTGTGTAAATCGAGGCGGTAAAAATAAATGATGCGTGTCGATCGAAGGCATTAAAGGTTCACTCGCAATGACTTTTACATCTTCACTTTCGTTAAATACTTCAATATATCGACCAAAACTATCTATCAAATTGACTTTAGAAACGTCCATCCCGCCTGCTCGAATTGGGTTGAAGTCATTATTCGCATTTGGAGCGGTACTGATATTATCACCAATGGAATAAGCGACTAAATCAATGATTTTTTCAAAAGAACTACCTGTTAATGGATCTTTAATTGATAATTGAATAGTTTGTTTACATTGCAAAAGCGCGTCATTGAAGCCTTCCAATTTTTGACCAATCAAATCAAAATCATTGAGTTTGTCTATTGCTGCATTGACAATTTCTTTATTGCCATCGTTTAATGGGTTTTCGCCCTTGACCGCGTTTTCAAATTTAGTTAATAAAATATCTTTTGAATGATCAGACAGCATAGTGATGCCTTCATAAATGCCAATTCCTTTTGAAAATTGCGTCGCGTTTTCTTTCCATTTGAAATCTGGTTCGTCGGATGGCGCAGCAAAATTATCATCTAAAAATTGCTCATCATACCCTGCAAAATCATTATCACTCGGATCATCAACAGGATAAAACGCCATTTCCCATTCTAAAAACATTGGATAAAACGCCTTTTCGTCGCTCTCGTCTTTTTTGTTTCTTTTTAATAAAATGAACGGCTCTCTTGGCAAATAAAAACGGGGTGATGCTTTTTCTGCCAAGTTAAAGGATATATTGAATGCTTTATTTTCTTCGATTTCCAATGCAGAAATAGCATTATTGAGTGTAGCAATTTGCGTTTCAACGTCTTGCTTGAATGTTTCAATTCGCTCATCCAAAACAACAGGCTCAAAGTCAAATCGCTGATTATCACCACCGTGCCAATCCCATTGATGGATTTTTGAACGATCCGAACCAGATATATCAAGGACTTTTCCGCTGTGTTTGACCGTTATTTTATAAAAACCATCGGTTTGTGATTCCAAATTAAAGCGTTGATTATCTCCGCTGTGGTAATCCCATTGAATAAACCTCGCACCTTTTTGCTTTTTTGCTCCTTCTGTGTCAATGGCTTTTCCGCTATGTTTCGCGATTATTCTATAATTGCCATCGTCCAGCTTTTGCAAATACCATTGCTGATTTTCCGTGCCTGCCCATTTTTGTTGAGTAATGAACGCGCCATTTTTTTTGCTATTTCCTGCAACGGTCAGTGCATGATTTGCGTTAGATTTTGGAACAATTCGATAAGGACCAGAGGTCAATTTAAATTCGTCGGTCAATTCATCTAGACGTTCTTTATGTGCTTGTATTTTTATTTTTTGAAGGTCAGTTAGTGTATCATCTATCGTTTCACCATAGCTATCAAAAGTTCTTTTCTTTAAAATATGGACATCGCACATATCGCGCATTAGCTGAACAAAAACCTTGTCTGGATCTGGATAAGTGCTTTCAAAACCCTCGGCAGGATGCGCACAAACCAAGTAGCGATACCACGATGTAAAGAGTTGCTCTTCTTTGGAAGTGATGAGCAAAACGTTCTTATTGTATTCTTTTTGAAAATAATTGAGTTGTTGAATAGTAGTTGAAATTTCTTCCAACTGCGTCTTGATTTGTTCTATTTTTAGAATATCATAATACGCCTCTAGCGTTGTATCTTCATCATCAGTACTTGGATCTCGCTGTTCATAAGCGATATCGAAAACCTTTCCCGAATTATGAGTAGTAAAACTCTTAGCGTGTCGCGCTTCGATGAATTTGGCACTGATATCGACTTGTTGTTGTTGTAAAAAATCAAACTGAATGGCTTCTAAAACATCTTCGATTTGATATTCTAATGCTTCATCTTCATTGATATCCGAAGTGAGCCATTTTTTCATATTGGCTGGTTCTGCTTCGGCTAATTCGGCTGCCAAAAGCGCAGAGGCAGCTTCTGTCGGGCTATTTCCAATGGCTATCGTATATTGATCTTTTTGATTGAGACCATCATTATTCAAAATAACTGGCGTAATACATTCTAGTACAAAATCAAATGGGCTAGATTTATAAACTTTATCTGTTGTATCTAAATCGGTTGCGGTGCTTTCCTCCTTTAGTGTATCCGCTAATTCGGTAAAAAGCGTTTCTTTGACTAATTGACTATCATATTCCCACCAAGCTTCAATGGTATAAATATCCGTTTGTAAGCCATTTGGGTCATGAAAACCGAAAACAGAATGACAATTTGGATAGAAAAAGCTAAACATTGGATGACCATAGCCCATCGTATTTAAAGGCGCTTGGAATAAGCTGAACCAATTTTCAGTAGAGGTTTCGTTTTTACTCCAATATGCCTCGGAAGTCAGACACCTGCCCATATATCGAAATGGTTGATAATATTTTTTTCCATCTTTTTCATAAATTGATGGATTATCCGTGTATTGAGCAATCGGCATGATAGTCGTGACCTGTGTTTGATTGGGCAAAGGTTCTTTGGATAAAAAATCACTTTCGACGATCCAAGATTGTTCTCCATTTTTAGTAATTAGCCAACGATTCGGGACTGGAGGATAAGCCTGACTGCTGGATAATTGCTTAGTTAGGCATTCTGGGAGGATGAAATGCAAATGTACACCGCTTTTTAGATCGAATATTTTATTATTAAAAGGAGAAGAAACGACATTCTCACTTAGAAAAGGAACGTCGGGATTGATTAATCTGTCATTGACGACATCATAATGTGGCAAGTTTTCAAAATCACAGAATCCTTCTGTTGCTTTGATAGACTTATCTATATACAAACCTAGGGTTTGAAAAGGAATGACCTTGACACTTGTTTTCATTGGATACTTTTGGTTCGGTTAATATTAGTGCATTGCTTCAAACATTTATTGAAACATTTGAAATTTACTTTACTATTACTTTCTGAGGGAGAGGTTATAAATATAGATTTTTTTGATAGAAAAAGCGGTATTTATGAGATGTTTTTTCTTTTTTTGGGATTAAATTGATTGTGTGTGATAATGTAGGGGAAAGTGTGGCAAAGGCATGCCTTTGCCCTACGGGTATTAAAAAAACCAATTTGGGATTTCCCAAATTGGTTTACAAACATACTTACTGATTTTTTTCTTGAAGACTGACTTTGTTTTTTATATATACTTTCTATAATTCAATTGAATTTAGAAAGGACAATTGGCACATTCATCAATTTTGATAAGTGTAGGTTTTTTAGAACTCATGATAAATTTCTTACCATCTAATGTTCCAATTACTCTAAACTCTGTACGCCTGTTACGTTGATGCGCTTCTTCATCACATTTCACTTCATTCACACAATCGTTTGTTGGTTGAGCCTCGCCATATCCAACATGAGTTAAACGCTCTTTAGCAATACCACCAGAAGAAATCAAATGTTCTACAACAGCTTTTGCACGTCTTTCAGACAATTCTTGATTATAGCGATCAGAACCACGCGCATCAGTATGAGAACCAATTTCTACAATGATAGTAGGATTTTCATTTAAAATATCAACCAACTCTTTCAATGGTAATTCTGCATCATCACGAATATAAGCTTGATCGAAATCATAATAAACGTGTTCGATAACGAAAGCAGTTGACTGATTTTCTTTATTAGCACCATTTCCATCTGCGAAGATTAAACTTGGATCTTCTACATAAGGTGTTAAGAATAAATCTTGTGTGAAAACTTCTGATTTATCTTTACCTCTTGAACAGATATTTGTTTTAATAACATCTGCTAAGTAATTTTCTTTTTCGCCTTTTACTCTGTAACAACAAGTTTCATCTAATGTAAATTTATAATTACCTGATGCATCAGTTGTTGCAGTAAGTGTTTCTCCACCACATTTTCTGTCACTTCTCAAAGTTATAGTTGCGCCTTCAACTGGCTCGTTAGTTTCTTTATTCATTACAGTTCCAACTAAAGCAAACTCTAAAGGCTTACTTAAAGGAATTTTAGCTAAAACTTTATCTCCAGGCTTATTTTTCTTCGTACAAACTTCTTTGTTATTATCATCATAATCTCCTTGACTAGCAGAGAAATTACAGCATTCTTTAGTTGGCATTTGAACCGTTACGATACCGTTAGCATCAGTAGTAAAAGTAATTTCACTACAAGCGTCATAAACTGTTGCTCCAGGGATAGGATCGCCAGTACGCTCATCAAAAACAAGGATATCAACATCAACAATATTCAACTTGAAAGAATAAATATCATCATTACCAACACCGCCTTCTCTATCCGAAGCGAAATAACCGAATGTTTCATTATCATTTAAAACTGCACCGAAGTCATCTGCTGTAGAGTTAACTGGACCACCCATATTGATAATAGGTCCAAATTTATTTCCACCGCCTAAATCAGCTACATAATAAATATCTAACCCACCAAGACCTAATTGACCATCAGAAGAGAAATATAATTTACCAGAAACATGATAAGAAGGGAAAATTTCATTTCCTTCTGTATTGATACGAGGACCTAAGTTAGTAGGAGGAGACCATTGACCATTATCATGGTAAGTGACATATAGATCCATTCCACCAAATCCGCCTGGCATATCAGATGCAAAATACATGGTGTTTCCATCAGGTGTGACTGCTGGATGTGCTACTGAGTATTCATCTGAATTGAAAGGGAAACCTTGTAATTCGCCCCAATCTCCATTAATTCTTTCGCCTGTGAAGATTTTTAAACGAACGATACCATCATCATCTCTATTCGTTTGTCCTTCAAAAATATTATTACGTGTAAAGAATACTTTTTTATAATCTCTTGAAAAACAAATTGGTCCATCATGGTATTTAGAATTTAATTTGCCTTCAAATTTAGACGGTTTTTTCTCGTATGTAAATTCAAAGTTATCAGCATCTAACGTATCAACTTCTGTCATAAATAATTCTAAGAAAGGATTACCTGTCCAAGTATGCGTACGTTTTTTCCAAGATCCTTCATCGCGTTCAGAAGCGAAAACTAACCCATTTTTGTAAATTGCTGGTCCAAAATCATCCAATTTTGTATTGAATGGTAAAGGCTCAATTTCGTAGAATTTACTTCTAGAGGTACTTAATTGTCTTAATTTATCTTTATCACAAGTCTGTGCTAATAATCTACCGCGCCAATCATCAGGCACATCTTTAGAATAAGCGACAAACCACTCTTTTGCTTGTTCACACTTGCCATTTGCTTGTAATGACTTGGCATAGTATAATTTGTACACAGGTTTAGCATCTGGAAGATGAACGATTTGACTATACCAATATTCAGCTTCTGGCGTATTACCTACCTTTCTATAACAATCTGCCAAATTAATTTTAGCATCAGTATTTTCAACTTTATCAAGGATTTCTAAATAATATAGAATGGCTTTTTGAAAGTTTAATTGTTTATATTCACTATTGGCTCTTTTGAGCTTTCCCTTTTGACCGAAGGCGGTCGATGTTAAAATTAAACATGCTAAAAGAGTAAAAAGTAAGTTTTTCTGTTTCATTTTTATCAATTTAATCAGTAAGTTAATAAGAGCTTGAATTAAAAAATTGTTAAAGTGCTCTGAGCGAAATAGTATGTTACTAATACTAATCAAATTATCGTGCCATTTTTTGTTATCAAACCTTTTTTTTACCGTGTCACAGTTGAAAAAATAACAGTCATGTATTTTTTTGAAAAAAATAATTCTTTTTTTTTGGGAAAAATAAAGAGAATTAATATCGTTATTATGTTCTTAAGTTGTTGTTTAATAGGTTTTTACAGTTTATTTGTATAAATATATAACATTGAACTAAAGAGGTTGAAATAGTTTAATTAATGTCATGAAATAAATTAAATTATTTTTTGATATGAAAAATAAATATGTATAAAATATTTAACTGCTGCTATTTGATGATTTTTTATAGCCTAGTTTTTAAAGATTATTACTAGAAATACAATAAAAAGCGCTTATACTCCTAGGAGTATAAGCGCTTTTTATTGTATGGAAATAGGAATTAAAAAAATCGTTCACTTAGAACGGGCAGTTAATACAAGGATCTGTTTTAATATATCTCGGAGCAGTAGAAGTAGCTTTGGTATCAAAATTAATTCCATCAGTTGTACCGACTATCCTAAATTCTGTACGACGATTGCGTTGATGCTGATCTTCTGAACAAGGAACTTGATTGACACATTCATTGGTAGGAGAGTTTTCTCCATAGCCTTCATGTCGAAGATTAGAACGTTTAATACCTTTTTTTACTAACCAATTCACAACCGCCTTAGCTCTTCTTTGAGATAAACGATCATTATACCTATTTGACCCGCGTGCATCAGTATGTGAGCCAATTTCTACAATATATCTAGGATTTTCTAATAAGATTTGATATAATGTATCCAAAGGGCCTTCTGCATCATCACGGATGTATGATTTATCAAAATCATAATATATATGCTTGATAACGAATGCAATAGGAATACTTTCTTGACCTCTATTCCAATAATTAGGATCATAACCTGCCTCACCTGGATAACCTGTTGGATTGACAAGTGCATTATAACCTGGATCACCTGGATTTCCTGTCGGGTTTTGCCAGTTTTGAATAGGAGGACTTACTTTATTGTTTATATTACCTGTTTCTATATTATCAGCAATAGGCACATTCACAAAAATCGGACTAAGCGGAACATCTACTTCAAAATCTTTAGACATGACTTGATCTCTTGTACAAACACCATCCATTTCTCTAGATAAATATAAGAATTTATTATTTTGAGTAACTTGATCTTTACTTACTTTTATCTTGTAGCAACATTTTTTCTCTAGTTCAGGAAAACTATATTTGCCATCCAATCCTGTGATCATCTCTCTCTCTTCTTCATCACAGTCATTCAGTAATTTGACGACAGCATCCGCAATAGGTAATTTTGTACTATCGTCAATCACTGTTCCAAATAAATTAAACGCCATCGGACGTCCAAGCGGAATTTTTATGAACAATTTAGAGCCTGGTTCATAGCCTTTAGTACAACCCTCTAATTTATTGTCACGATAAGTCGCTTTACTCGCCATAAAATCACAACATTCTTCTAAAGGCATTTCTATTTCAATAATCCCTTTATTATTAGTCATAAGGGTTTGCTTATTGCAAGACATATAAACTTCTGCCTCTGGAATAGGTTGAGTAGTTGCTTCATCAAAAACTAAAACTTCTACATTGACGACCTTTTTTCTAAAACTATAAATATCATCACGACCTTTTCCACCTTCTCGACGAGAAGTGAAATAGCCGAATGTTTCGTCTTTATTTAATATAATACTGTGATCATCCCATTTAGAATTGATCGGAGCACCTATATTTGAAGGAGGCATCCATGTACCAGCTTCTTGTTCTTTAGTGTAAAAAATATCTAAACCACCTAGTCCAATTTGACCATCAGAAGAGAAATATAAACGGTCATTTTCACTTTGATAACGAGGAAATACTTCATGACCTTCTGTATTAACGGTAGGGCCAAGATTAATAGGAGGTCCCCATTGACCATCTTCTAAAGTCGTAGAATATAAATCCATTCCACCAAAACCACCAGGCATATCAGAAGAAAAATAGAGAACTTGTCCATCACCAGTAACAGTCGGATGAGCTACAGAATACTCATCAGAATTGAATGGTAATCCTACAAGATCTGACCATTCTTTCCCTTTTTTGAGTTTACCAATGAATACTTTTAGACGAGTAACACCTTCATCATCCTTACCACGAGAGCGTTTAAAATAATTATTTCTAGTGATATAAACAGTCTGTTGATCGTCTGAAAAATCTAATGGACCATCATGAAACTTAGTATTAACTTTATATTTATATTCCTTTGGATTTTTCTCGTAAGTAAACTCAAAGTTGGCTGCATCTAATGTATCAATACGAGTATAATATAATTCTAAGAAAGGAAATCCAGTCCATTCGTGAACGCGTTGAACAGGACCATTTTTATCTCGTTCAGATGCGAAAACTAATCCTTTTCCAAAAAAGGTAGGTCCAAAATCATCATACTTAGTATTAATAGGTACTTCCTGTATTTCATAACAAGAATTACATTTATTAATCATGATTTCGATTTCGTCTTTTGTGCAGGCTTTTGCCAACATCGCCCCGCGATGATCATCAGGTTCTAATCTGCTATATTCTTCGAACCACTCTCTTGCTAAATCACATTTGCCATTAGCTTGTAAAGCCATACCATAATGTAAGTAGTAGTTTGTTTTTGCATCAGGAAGGTTAACAATCTGTCCGTACCAATATTCTGCCTCCGCCCAATTGTCTGTACGTCGATAACTTTCTGCTAGTTTTGCTTTTGCGTCAGGAGCATCCATTTTGTCTAATACCTCAAGGTATAATGGAATTGCCACATTATAATTGAACTTTTCAAATTCCTTATTGGCTCTTTGTAATTTGGATTTTTGTGCTTGTACAAAGAAGGAACAACATAGTACTAAGATTAATGTGGAAAAGATGTTTTTAGTATTCATTTGAATTTTTTTTACTATGTAAATAGTTACAAATCAATACAAATATAAATAATTATTATGTATTTTTTTAATATGTTATGTTTTTTTATGTCGTAGAATTTAAAGGAAAAAAAGATAAATGATAGGAAATGAAATAAAAAAAACTCCTATTACTATATTATAATATATAGCAATAGGAGGACTTTTTTTAATATAAAAACTCAAAAGACTAACTTCCAAGATAAGACTTTAAGAGTTGACTTCTGGATGTTGTTCTCAGTTTTAGGATCGCTTTATCTTTA
>CAKZLL010000426.1 GCA_937125475.1 uncultured Saprospiraceae bacterium
ATTAACGTGCGTAAGATGTTGCTCTTTTCTCTCGGATCACCGTGACTTTAATCTGCCCTGGATATTGCATTTCATTTTGAATCTGCTCTGAAATCTTGAAAGAAATCATTTCTGCTTGTTGATCCGCTACTTTATCCGCTTCTACAATAACGCGTAATTCACGTCCTGCTTGCATTGCATAAGCTTTTTGAACGCCATCATGAGCTAAAGCTAATTGTTCTAGATCACGAATACGAGTTAAATAAGATTCTAAAATCTCTCTACGTGCACCTGGACGAGCGCCAGAAATGGCATCACCTGCTTGGATAATAGGAGAAAGAATATTATTCATTTCGATTTCATCGTGATGCGCACCTACTGCATTACAAATTGCTGGGTGTTCACCGTGCTTTTCACAAAGCTTCATTCCAATGATTGCGTGAGAAAGTTCGGTCTCTTCCTCTGCTACTTTACCAATATCATGTAACAAACCAGCGCGTTTTGCCATTTTAGCTTGCTTAGGCGAAAGCCCTAATTCAGCAGCCATTAATGCACATAAATGAGCCGTTTCGATGGAGTGTTTCAATAAATTTTGACCATAAGAAGAACGGAAACGCATACGACCAACCATACGAACTAAGGCAGGTTTCAGACCGTGAATGTTCAATTCAATAACTGTACGTTCACCAATTTCCATGATTTGTTCTTCAAGTTGTTTCTTTGTTTTAGCAACAACTTCCTCAATTCTTGCAGGGTGAATACGCCCATCAGTCACTAAACGTTGAAGTGACAAACGACAAACTTCTCTGCGAATTGGATCAAAACTTGAAATTACAATCGCTTCAGGCGTATCATCAACCACGATTTCAGCTCCTGTTGCAGCTTCTAACGCTCTAATATTTCTACCTTCTCGACCAATAATTTGACCTTTCAAATCATCTGATTCCAAGTTGAAAACAGAAACTGTATTTTCAATTGTATATTCAGCACACATTCTCTGAATACTTTGAATAACGATTTTTTTGGCTTCCTTATTCGCTGTTGCTTTTGCCTCTTCGATGGTATTTTTAATAATAGACATTGCATCAGTATCTGCTTTATCTTTCACTGCTTTTAACAGCTCTTCTTTTGCTTCTTGTTCTGATAATTTAGCAACTTGTTCCAAAGCACGAATATGCTCCTCATTTGCTTTTTCAAGTGCTGTTTTTCTTTTAGAAACGATATTCAATTGTTGAGTTAAGTTTTCACGAATGCTTTTGATTTCGCTACGACTTTGCTCTACATCATTACGTTCTTTGAGAATATCATCATATTTTTTCTTTAACTCTTTCTGTTCTTGTAATACCTGATGTCTTTCTTGCTTGATCTTAATTTCAGCCTCTTTCAAACGGAATTCAGATTCTTTAACTTTCTGTTTGCGCTTTCCTACATCATTTTCAAAATCAGATTTGAAGCGGATGTATTTTTCTCTAGCTTCTGAAATTTTCTGACGCTTAGTATTTTCATTTTTGCGTTCAGCATCTTGGATTAATCTTTTTGACTGAATTTCAGATTCTTCGGTCATTCTTGTAGCGGCTCTTCTCGCATCTGCTATGATTTGATCTGCCTGTTTATCTGCATCTTCTTTTTGGCGCTGATTGTTTTTATTTTTGATTGATTGACTAATAAAATAACCAATACCCGCTCCAACCAAAAGACCAATCACTAGCCCTATAGCTATCTCCATATATATATTATATTTACCATTAAACAATGAATAAGCAAACAAACTACTATAAATAGTATGTTGTTATTCCTTATTGAAAAAAGGTTTTATCCAAAAAGTACATAAAATATGCTCTATTTACCTTGTTTTTTAAGAATAAAAGCGACATTTTTCATGAAAAATTTTATAAAAACCTCATGACGAAACCTAGTCATAGGTTTTGAATGGAAAAGAAAGGAAAATGTTATTCAAATATTGTGGAAATATTTGAAGGTAAAAATTAGTCAGTATGTACTAAAGCTTCATCTAATAAGCCCGTTAATTCATCTATTTTTTCAGCCGCACCTTGTTGAGCATATGCCAATCGGAGCTTTTGTAAATCTACCGCAGCGGTTAACAATGCCATAGAAATACAATCTTGCTTATCCCGTTGTTTATAAGTCAATTGAAATTGATTAACCTTATCATTGATTTCCTTTACGGTCTTGCGAATCAGATGTTCTTCACGCGTTTTGATGGACAACGAATAAGGTCGTCCTCCGATTAGCACTGTGATGTTCATTGATTCATTCATATATAAATTCTATATTAGATTTTTAAATAAAATATACTTAACTAATTGATTATCTATTGTTTGTTGATTTTGTCAACTATCTTGCAGCCAATCAACACAATCATCAACATACTTGATATATTGGTCGAGTTGCTTTTTTAATTGTTTAGATTCCTTGTTTTTTCCTTCTTCCTCTATGCCTAATTTCGTCTTAGTTTCCTCTAGTTGCCTTTGCAATAGAGACATTTTATTATTAACAGTTGCTAAGTTAGTCTTTAATTCTTGAATTTGCTGTGTTAAATCAGCATTTTCTTGTTTGATTAACCCATTATACTGAATGTATTGCCTGATTTTTATTTCTAAAAGTTCTAATTTTTCTGATAATTTAGCTGTCATAGCTTTATTGATTCACGGTTTCATTTATTAGACTTGTTCAGCAATTTTTTAATGGAAAACGTTATGAATAAATTATTTCATTGCATTGTCAATTGTTGGCAAAGGTGTGTCTTTGCCCTACTGCTGAACAGGTCTATTCACTATTTCACTGCATGAAATTTTTCATTTTAATATGAAACAGTGAATCAATGAATTTTACTTTCGTATTGTCGCATTTAATTGATGCTCATAAGATCTGATGAGTTTATTCATCAATTTGTCGACATCCTTATCTTTGAGCGTCTTCTCTTTGTCTTGCAAAATGAAACTAACCGAGCAAGATTTTTTATTCTTACCAAGATGTTCTTCATTTTCATACACATCAAACAAATTAACCTCTTGTAGTAGTTTTTTTGCCTGTTTTTGTGCAATTACTGCAATATCACTAAATTTTATGGATTTATCAACCACTAAAGCCAAATCTCTTCTTGTATGATGATGTTTTGATAAATCTTCTGTGTGAATTGTCGATTTTTTAATGGCTTTTAGGATCGCATCCCAATTAAAGTCTGCATAATAGACTTCATTTTTAATATCCATCTTTCTAGTAACGCCACTATTCACACGCCCAAATTCCACCAAAGTTTGTCTGCCTCGGTGGTATTTTACACCGTAAACAAGAATATCCGATTGGATAACAGTGGTTTGATATTTTTGAAGATTGAGTTTTCTCAATACATTATCAACCATACCTTTTAGCGTATAATAAGTCGTATGTTTAGGTTTGTTGATCCAGTTTTCTTGACCGCTTTGTCCAGTCATGAAAAGCGATAAACGCGCAATTTCTTCAAAACCTTCCTCTAATTTCTTATAAGTCCTACCAAATTCATAGAATTTCAAATCTGAATTTTGGCGGTTTTGATTGCGAAGAATAGCTTCCAAACCACTAAACAACATCGTCGGGCGCATAATGTCCAAATGCTGATTGGAGGTATTATTAATATATACCAATTCTTGTTCTGGAATTGGTAAAATCTCTTTGTAATATTTCGATTGGGAAATTGACAAAGCCATCATTTCATAAAAACCATTGCCTGTTAACGTATTTGAAATCGTATTTTGAACATTGATTTTATTAATACCTTGACTATATGCCAATGTGCTGTGCAAAGTATCCGAAAACTCAACTTGGTTAAAACCATAAATTCTCAAAATCTCTTCAATCACATCTGCTTCGCGTGTTACATCGTGTTTGTTGGTCGGAATATGAGCGATAAAACCTGTTGCTGTTTCTTCCATCAATTCGATATTCATCGCTGCTAAAATGCGTTTAATATCAGATTTTGGAATCTCTACACCGATCAAACGTGTTACATTAGCATATTTGACAGGAACTTGCGCCTTAGCAATTGGATGTGGATAAAGATCGACAATCTCAGAAGCGATTTCACCACCAGCCAATTCCTGTAACAAAAGTGCGGCGCGTTTAAGTGCGAAAACAGTTCCATTAGGATCTGTTCCTTTTTCAAAACACTTTGCAGCATCCGTTCTCAACAAATGACGCGTACTTGTACGACGTAAAGAACGTGGCTCAAAATAAGCACTCTCTAAGAAAATCGTTGTTGTATCGTCTTTTACACCAGATTTGAGACCACCATAAACACCTCCGATACACATACCATTATTTGATCCATCACAAATCATCAAATCCTCTTCGTGCAATTTACGTTCGACTTCGTCCAATGTTGTGAAGGCAGTGCCTTTTGGCAAATTTCTAACAATAATTTTATGATCAGTAATGTCGTGATAATCGAAAGCATGAAGCGGTTGACCTAATTCATGTAAAATGAAATTGGTAATATCAACTACATTATTAATCGTCTTAACGCCAATAGCTTCCAAACGATGCTTTAACCAATCTGGAGATTCTTTAATTTGTAAATTCTTAATCACCACACCAGAATAACGTGGACAAGATGTTGAGTTTTCTACAACTACCTCGATAGGCAATTCTGCTTTAGTTGCTAAATCTCCAACAGTTGGTCGAATGACTTCTCCGTCATGACCGTATTGAATTTTCAAACGTGCTGCCAAATCTTCCGCTACTCCCAAATGAGAAGTTGCGTCGGAACGGTTAGGCGTTAATCCAATTTCAATAACGGTATCAGATTCAACTTTAAAATAAGTACTTGCAGGCGTTCCTATTGCTGTATCTTCTGGCAAAACCATAATGCCATCATGACTTGTGCCTAGCCCAATTTCATCTTCTGCACAAATCATTCCTTGAGAAACTTCGCCTCTGATTTTTGATTTTTTGATCAAAAAATCTTTTCCATCATCGGTATAAAGTGTCGTACCAACTGTTGCAACGATCACTTTCTGACCAGCCGCGACATTAGGCGCACCACAAACAATAGCCAAGGGTTCAGCACCACCAATATCAACTTTAGTAACAGATAATTTATCTGCGCCTGGATGCTTACCACATTCTAAAACGTGTCCGACAACTAGTCCTTTCAAACCACCTTTGATGGTTTCATAGGTTTCTGATCCTTCTACTTCTAAGCCGATATCCGTTAAAATCTCTTCTAATTCGGACGAACTCTTATCTGTATTTATGTACTGACGAAGCCAGTTGTATGATATATTCATTATCGTGATTGATTATCAATGATCAATTATCTATTATTTTAAATGATTAATCGATCAGAAATGACTTTGGTATAAAAACTACATTTTTATAAAAATCATTCAAATATTTTCGCAAAAATAATGATTTGTGAGGAAGTACCTAAAATACTACCTATATTTTCAAATAATATTAGTCTAAATATATAAAACAATGTCTTCATTGATAAATAATATCCTAAATTCACGGGCAGAAAGAACTAAAATGGAGTTTAGTAATATTAAAATAATATAGTATTTTTACTTTTATAGATAGTCAATGCAACCAACTAAAACAACGCATAGACAACAAAACAGGAATTTCAAAGAAAGAGAACGTTAGAGGATTTTTTTAGAAATCCCTTTTATTACACTACTACATAAAAAAGAACCTAATATGCCTTTAATTGGAGCAGTAGTAAAACGGGCTATGCAACTCAAAAAGACGGTAAGCAAACACCGACAGCCAGGTATTCATTACCAAAAAAAAGCATTAAAACGCTTATTAAAAAAAGCGTCAAATACTGAATTTGGATTACATTATGATTTCAAATCAATATTAAAATCAAAAGATATTATAAGTGCTTTTCAGCAAAATATTCCTATTCATAATTATGATAAACTTCATGATGAATGGTGGTATCGCTCGCTCAAAAAAGAACATAATATTTGTTGGCCAGGAGAAGTCAAACTATTTGCATTGAGTTCAGGTACGACTGGATCAGCGAGTAAACATATTCCGATTACGAGTGATATGTTGAGAAGTATACGTCGAGCAGGAGTGCGAATGTTTTATAACACGACACAATTTAATTTGGATACTGCTTTTTATGAAAAAGACATCATGATGTTTGGTGGTAGTACAAACTTACAAGAAAAGGAAGGTGTTAAAGCAGGTGATTTAAGTGGTATTAATACCAGTAGATTGCCTATGTGGGTACGTCGATTTTATAGACCTGGGACAGAAATTTCGGGTTTGAATGATTGGAATGATCGCATCGAACAAATTGCTAAAGAAGCACCAAACTGGGATGTTGGAATTGTAGCAGGTATTCCATCATGGATTCAATTGATGATGGAACGAGTGATTGAATATAATAATGTAGACAATATCCATGATGTTTGGCCGAATTTTCAATTCTATGTTTCGGGAGGTGTAGCTTTCAAACCCTATCAAAAAGGTTTTGAAAAGTTATTAGGAAGATCTATTGAATACATGGATAGCTATTTGGCTTCGGAAGGTTTTATTGCAATACAAAGTAGAATCGGAACAAATGGGATGGAAATGATTTTGGATAACGGAATATTTTATGAATTTATCCCTTTTAACGATACGAATTTTAATGCAGCTGGAGAAGTGATTGGTCAGCCTCAAACACTTACAGTTGAAGATTTGGAAGAAGGCGTGGATTATGCTTTAATTTTGACGAGTTGTTCAGGGGCATGGAGATATTTACTTGGAGATATGATACAAGTTGTCAATAAGGAATTATGCGAAATTGTTATTACAGGAAGAACAAAACATTTCCTAAGCATTTGCGGAGAGCATCTTTCTATTGGTAATATGAACGATGGAATCAGGTTGGTAGAGGAGGAGTTGAATGTAAATATTAGAGAATATACGGTTTCTGGGATTGAATTATCAGAAGGAAAATTTGCGCATAAATGGTATATCGGTTGTGAATCTTATTTGCCAGCAGCTCAAATTCAAGCGGTTTTAGATGCTAAGTTGAGAGAACTTAATGATGATTATAGCACTGAAAGAGATGCTTTTTTAGGTATGGAAGTAGAAATTGTTACATCGAATTTATTTTATGATTGGTTTGAATCGAAAGGGAAATTAGGTGGACAAAATAAAGTGCCACGCGTCATGAAGAAGGAATTGTTTGAAGAGTGGGAAAATTTCGTACAAACGAAAGTATAGAAAAAAACAGATGATCCTTGATTTGTTTGGGGTGTCTATTGGGGGTATAGTTACTAAATATCAAATAAAAATAGTAGATGATAGCATTATTAAGTGGAATAAAGTGGGGCTTGTTTTTGGCGATATTAATTGGACCGATTATGTTATCTTTAATTCAAGCGGGTTTAGAAAAAGGAGTAAAACTAGGAGTCGTCCTAGGTTTAGGTGTTTGGTTGAGTGACTTACTATATATCATTATTGTTTATTGGAGTTTACAAAATGTAGAACTTTCCCCTGATTTTTATTTTTACATGGGAATTGTGGGAGGATTGATATTAATTAGTATCGGTGTACTTAGTTTATTTTCAAAATCTGACCCAACAGAAAAAAAAGTAATAAAAGCAAAAACCTATGGTGGATATTTTATTAAAGGTTTTTTAATTAATACGATTAATCCGTTTACTGTTTTCTTTTGGGTAACCATGACAGCAACAGAAGCAAAAGGGCTTTCTTTTAATGAGGTTGTGTTATTTTTTAGTGGAATTTTTGGTGCAATTATATTAACTGATTTCCTTAAAGTATATTGGGCAAAGCAACTTCGAGCTAAATTAACACCCAAAGCAATGATAAATATTAATAAAATAGGTGGTATTTTCATGATTGGTTTTGGACTTTTATTAATGATAAGAGTAGTTGTTGCACCGCCAGGATCATAACATTTTTTGATATAAGGAAGAATGGATAGGCAACTGAATTGTAAAGACGGAACTAAAAATTGTAATTAATACTTGTTATATTTGTTTTAATTATACAAGAAAAAAGAATGGTTAATATTGATTTTGGATTTATTCCAATTGTTATTGACCGTTAATCATCCCGTTAAAAATTCAAACAATGAAACAAATTACACTAATACTACTCTTAGTTTTTACTATGACTTTCCTTTCCGCAAAGGAAAGTATTTATATTAAATATGAGCCGAATACTTGTGTTCAGCAATACTTTTATAAAGCGGCAGATAATAGTGGAAGTGGCGCTGTAAAGGAGTTATATGACTATCACGTTTTACTAAATGGAAAAGAAAGAACCGTGATTCGTAGTAAAAAAGTTGGTACTTATCCGCTCTCAAGCCTTAAAACAAATCAATTAACAACTTGCGAAAATAAGAAAACCCATACTTTTCAATCTATGGTCGGTAAAATCGCTTCTGGAGATCGGGAAGTATTTTTCATAGAGGAAGAAGGTGATCAATACCATTTATATAAAGGTATTCGAGCGACTTATGATATCTATCATCAGACTTATTATTACTCTTATTCTCCTGAATCAAAGCTTAAATATACATATAGTAATAACTATGATCCTTCTCAAACATTATTAGAGGACAAAGAAACAGGTATAACTACTTTGTTTTCTGGAAAGTCTAAATGGAAATGTTATGATCAGTTTGGAGTAGTTATGATGCCTGAACATGCTTGTAGTACGCAAGTAAGTGTAGAGTATTTAAAAAACTTAGGTATTTATATTGAAAAGAATGGCGATGGCTTTTTTATGTTGAAAAAATTGAATGGTCAACCAATTAAAGAGCATCTAAATGCGCAATGCAGTGGTGGTCGTCCTGCTGGTCGAAATATCCCTGATGCTTATAATAAAACTACTGGAGGAAATTCAGTAAAAGGCGGAGCTGTTAATCGAAATCCTAAGTTTGAAATGTTAGCTAGTTACAATAATGCGAATCCATTAAATAATCCAGATAATGGAATAAAAGGAGGTGCAGCACCGTCTAATCAAAATGCTAAACCAAATCCAACAGGAGATAAGGCTAAATTTGAAATAATCGCATCTTTTGAGAATAAACAAAATAATATAGAAAAAGGCGATCAAATACAACAGGTAAAAATATCAGGTGATAAAGCTGAGAGAAAAACAGATAATAGAGATCAACCGATTCCAATTGAATATACTTTTCAATCGAAAAAGCCAACAGGCGCAATTACACATGAATATATTGTGAAGCCAAAAGATACTTTATATGGTCTTTCCAAAAAATTTAATGTAACAATTAAAGAGTTGATCGAATGGAATAGTTTGAAAGATATTACTATTTTAACGGATCAAAAATTGGTAGTAGGCACATCAAACGCGCCTTTATAAGAATTATTTAAATTGTTGAATTGCTGTTATTGTTAATAGACTTTGGGGCTACTTAATTTGCTGCAACGAGCCTCTAGTACAAGTCTAATATATAAAAAACAATAACAGCAATTTTCTGTTGATAGATAGTAAAAGAATAAGATGGCAAAACATAAGAAAACAGTAGTATTAGGCGCAAGTACTAAAGAAAGTAGGGCATCTAATCAAGTCGTTCACCGATTGACACGTTATGGTTATGAGGCTGTTCCTTTGAGTATTAAAAAGGGAGAAATTGGAGGTATCCCAATTATTAATGACTTTCCTGCGGTTGAAGGCGTTCATACTGTTTCATTGTACCTCAATCCTCAGCGTCAAAAACAATATTATCCTTATATTCTTAATGAATTACAGCCAGAACGGATCATTTTTAATCCTGGAACTGAGAATGAAGAATTAGCAAAATTAGCAGTAGATAAAGGAATTGAAACAGAAAATGCTTGCACTTTAGTCTTGCTTTCGGTTGGTGTTTATTAGATTTATTGACGTAATTTTTAACAAAAAGAAATTTAAACCTTCAATTTCCATCTAAAGAAATTGGAGGTTTGTCCGTCTAGGAAGGATGTTAGTTCTAAATTTTGTAACTTTAAATGTAGTTTTTTGTCTTAATATAGAACAGACATTCCTATCTGTTACTCAAAAAATAGGCAGACAAAAAGCATAAGTTCATGAGAGCTTGATGAAATATTATCAATGCTACAATTAAAATTTAAAAGAGAATGGCAGAAGAAAATATAAAAGAAAACATAGAAGAATATGAAAGTGATACGCCTGTAAAGGAAAAATCACTTTGGAGAAAAATTACAAAATATACCAAGCAAGCAGGAATAAAAACCGTTTATTCTGCGCTTTTGCTTTATTTTTCATACAAAAGAAAAGAAACGCCTAAATGGGCGAAACGCATTATTACAGGAATATTAGCCTATTTCATTGCACCATTGGATGCTATTCCAGATTTGACACCTTTTCTTGGATTTACAGATGATTTAGGTATTCTGGGTTTTGGTTTGGTTACAATCGCAGCTTATATCAATGATGATGTACGTAAAGAATCACGAGATCAACTCAAAAAATGGTTTGGTGATTATGATGAAGAAGAGCTAAAATCTGTTGATGATAAATTGTAGAAGTCATCGCTGACACCTGACACTTCGTTCCTGACACCTTCATAAAAAAGACACATGAATCGTTTAAGCCAAGAAACTAGTCCATATTTACTGCAACATGCCCATAATCCTGTCGATTGGTATCCGTGGAGCACAGCAGCTTTCGAGAAAGCAGTAGCCGAAGATAAACCGATTTTGGTGAGTATTGGTTATTCTACTTGCCATTGGTGCCATGTGATGGAACGCGAATCTTTTGAAGATGAAAGCATTGCCGCGCTAATGAATGAGCATTTTGTTAATATAAAAGTAGATCGAGAAGAACGCCCAGACGTGGATCAAATTTATATGGATGCGGTGCAAACTCTGACTAAATCGGGCGGTTGGCCTTTGAATTGTTTTCTCACACCCGATAAAAAACCATTTTTTGGTGGTACTTATTTTCCACCAAAACCAAAGCACGGAAGACCATCATGGAAAGAAGTATTAGAACATATTGCAAAAGGATTTAAGGAAGAACGGGAAGAAGTTGAAGCACAAGCCAATAAATTAGTCGAATATATTCAAGATCATGATGAAGAATTCATTAGCGACATTAAAACACTTACCACTGAAAATATTTTTAATACCAATCAATTAGAAGAACTCTACACGCAAATTCAAGATAGGTTTGATCAAAAAGATGGTGGTTTTGGTCATGCACCAAAATTTCCAAGTGCGATGAGCCTGCAATTTTTATTGAATTATCATTTTTATACTAAAAACGAAACGGCGCTATCTCATGCGATTTTTTCATTAAATAAAATGATACAAGGCGGGATTTATGATCAAATTGGGGGTGGTTTTGCAAGATATGCAACTGATAAGAAATGGCTCATTCCTCATTTTGAAAAGATGTTATATGATAATGCTTTATTAATTGGGACAATTGCTAATGCCTACAAAATCACGAAAGCTGATATTTATAAAGAAACACTAATAGAAACGCTCGATTTTATTGAAAAGGAAATGACGAGTGAAGAAGGTGGTTTCTATTCGGCACAAGATGCGGATTCGGAAGGTGTGGAAGGAAAATATTATGTTTGGTCAAAAAAAGAAATTGAGCAAATTTTGGGGAAAGATGCCGAATGGTTCTGTGATTTTTGTGGCGTGACCGCAAAAGGGAATTGGGAAGAACAGAATATTTTATGGCGTGAAGTAACTTTTGAAGCCTATGCAGAAAAAAATGGTTTGGAGCTAATGGATTTTAAAACTCAATATCATAATTGTAGAAAAAAACTATATGTAAATAGAAATCAACGGATAAAACCAGGATTAGATGATAAAATTTTGTTAGATTGGAATGCTTTAATGACCACAGGCTATGCAAAAGCGTATGCTGCGCTAGGAAATTTGAAGTACAAGGAAGCAGCCGAGCGAAATATTTCGTTTATATATAAAGCCTTCCAACAATCAAAGAAAAAAGGGTTATTTCATACCTATAAAAATGGTCAAGCACAATATGATGCGTTTTTGAGCGACTATGCGTATTTGATCGAAGCCTTATTGGAAACATATTTTATTACATTCAAAGAAGAATATTTACACCAAGCTGATGAATTAGTGGTTTATACCATTAAAAATTTCTACGATCCAACTGCTTATTTGTTTTTTTATACAAATGCGCATCAAACAGACATTATTATCCGTAAAAAAGAATGGTATGATAATGCAACACCATCAGGAAATTCGACAATGGTTCATAATCTGCAACGATTGGGCGTTTTATTAGAAAAAGAAGATTATCAAGACATGGCTCGGAAAATGCTCCAAACGATGAAAGATAGTTTATTTAAATATCCGACTTCTTTTTCGAGATGGGGTAGTGCTTATTTACAGGAAATATATGGAATTAAAGAAGTCGCAATAGTTGGAAAAACAGCTTATGAATATGCAAAAACAATAAATGAGTGGTTTGTTCCCAATAAAGTTATCATGGCGACAGAAAAAAAACAGTCGAATTTTCCACTTTTAGCCGATAAATCCGTTTTACAAGATACAATGGTATACGTTTGTGAAAACTATGCTTGTCAACAACCAACGAATGATTTACAAAAAACAAAAAAGTTATTAATTTAGATTAGAGCAAAATAGTATTGGAAAACGTATTTTTCAATTTTCCGCTCCAACTTCTAAAAAAACAGTGTTTATGAAAAAAACAATAAGAACAGCAATATTAGTGACAATCGTCCTTTTTGTGGTCAAAAGTTTGCAAGCACAACAGCCTGCGCAATATAGTTTATGGCAATTTAATATGCATCATTACAATCCTGCTTATGCGGGCTTGGATAATTCTTTGAGCGCAACAGGTATTTTTAGAAGACAATGGACAGGATTAGAAGGCGCTCCTTTGACACAAAGCATGAATGTACATTCGCCTGTTTTGTTCCTGAATAGTGGTTTTGGCTTGAAATTTCAAAATGATCTAATCGGTGCGGAACAAAATATAACAGCAACAGCATCTTATGCTTATCACCTTTCTTTAGGGAGAAGTAATGTTTTGTCTTTTGGTATAAATGGCGGAATTTTTCAAAAATCCATAGATGGAACTAAATTAAATCCGAGAGATGTTGATCAAAATGACAATTTAATACCTGTCGGTTTAGTGAGTGCTATGACGCCTATTTTCAGCGCAGGCGTATTTTTTAAGAACGAAAGTATCAAAATTGGGGTGTCGGCAAATAACCTTTTAGAAAATTCTTTGCCATATAGCTATACTGCTAATGCTGGGATTCAATTAGTAAGAAATTATTTCGCTATATTTGCCTATAAATATGAAACGGGCAATTTCAGTATTGAACCAAGTATTTTAGTAAAGTCTGATTTGGTAGAAACTCAACTTGATTTTTCTGCTACTATATATTATGGTGATAATATATTTGGAGGAGGTACTTTCAGAGGGTTTAGCTCAAATACAACAGATGCCGTAGCAATCTTTGGAGGTTGGCGCGTCTCTAATAATGTGACTTTAGCTTATGCTTATGATATTCCAATGTCGGCTTTAAGTAGCGTAAATAGCGGTTCTCATGAAATTATGATGAGCTATAACTTAAATAAAGCTATTGGAACACCAATGCCCGCGAAGATTATATATAATCCACGATTTACATTCTAAGTTCTTTTTAAGTGTAATTTTTAATATAATTGTCATCAATTATATTTCAGCATAAGATTTTAAAATCTTCCTTTTTAAGGAATATTGGATAAGTATATCTAATGTTAAGATTTTGTTTTTTTCTCCAACCTCGTAGAATTTAGGGTTCTACGAGGTTTCATTTTTTTTGAAAAAAAAGAGAGAATATGCCTTTTTAAAGGTGTTTTTTTGAAACCTTTGAAAAAAAAAATGGAAAAAAATAAAAGACATTATAATATTTTTTAAAATAGTGGCGTTTTAAATGTCGCAATCGAATGGGAAGCCATTCAACAATGTTTGCTGTTTAATTTATTGCTTTTATTTTTGATACTAATTAAATAATCTAGAGAAAAACTCGGGTACCAATTATGAAAAAGTTCTCGAATATCCTAGTAGCCGTTTTAGCTGTTTTATTAATCACGTCTTGCGGAAAACAAGATAACGGCCAGCTAGTTGGAGTATTAGATAGACCTACTTGGAAAGGCATCAATCCTTATGGAATGGTTTACATCCCGTCAGGGACACTTCACATCGGACCAAGCGACCAAGACGTTAACCATACGCTTGTTCAACGACCTAAATCAATTTCGATTCAGGGTTTCTACATGGACGACACAGAAATTACGAATAACGAATATCGTCAGTTTACCAACTGGATTCGTGACTCTTTAGCCCATGACATTCTTGACAATTACGCTGAAACCGACGATGGACAACGTTACATCGATTGGGAAAATGCAGAAATTGATTGGGAAGATGATGCACTAGAAGAGCTTTATTATCGTGAAAATGAGCGTTTCAGTTACAAAAAAGAATTCGATACGGATAAATTCGCATTTGAATATCAATGGATGGACTGGAAAAAAGCGGCTCATGATTATGGACAAAGCAAAAGAACGCAGTTCATCAAAAAGAACAAAGTAAAAGTTTATCCAGATACATTAGTATGGATTCGTGACTTTACTTATTCTTACAATGAGCCGATGACACGTAATTATTACTGGCATCCAGCTTTTGATGATTATCCTGTAGTTGGTGTTACTTGGGAACAGGCAAATGCGTTCTGTTACTGGAGAACTAAACTTTGGAATGCTTACAAAACCAAAGCGGGTGAAGTAAATACGGAAGATTTCCGTTTACCAACTGAGCACGAATGGGAATATGGCGCTCGTGGAGGACATGATTTAGCTCCTTTTCCTTGGGGTGGTTATTATGTAAGAAATGCGAAAGGTTGTATTTTAGCTAACTTTAAGCCAGGACGTGGTAATTATCCAGAAGATGGTGGTTTGTACACAGTGAAAGCTGATGCTTACTTCCCGAATGATTACGGTCTTTACAACATGGCAGGTAATGTAGCAGAATGGACTTCTTCTGCATTCTACGAAAATGCTTATTCTTTCTTGCATGACTTGAATCCTGACATTCGTTATGATGCAAAGAAAACTGATCCTAAAGCGTGGAAACGTAAAGTTCTTCGTGGTGGTTCTTGGAAAGATATCGCATTCTTTATCCAGACAGGTACTCGTAATTACGAATATCAAGATACTGCTAAATCTTACATCGGTTTCCGTTGTGCCTTGACCTTCTTAGGTCGTTCAATCAATGACTTTAATTAAACTTGAAGTTATTCACTGAATAAGATTTACAATCTGCGTAATTTTAAATAATTACAATAACGCTAGTCACCTTTATTGGTGGCTAGCGTTATTTATTTTAACCACATCTTACATTTTTTTATTATAGATGTTTTTCCTATGTTAATAAAAGTAATGTTTAGAGTACATTTTTTAATTTAAAGAGTATAAATACTTAATTATCTTTAATTAAAATATTTTGATAAAATAAATATGTATCTTAACTTTGTAGTCTAATACATTAACCTATCATCTATTTTTCTATATAATTTACTGAATTAATGCATATTAATTACCTTTTTTAAAGAAAAAAAAAGTTTTTTAAAAAAAGTGTGTGAAGATTTGTAACTTTTCTACAAGTTTTCATTATATATGTGAAAATAAATAGGAAACAAGCTTTCTATTAATATTTAAGGTTTTAAAAATGAATTGCTTTGGTTGTATTTCTTGAAGAAAAATTAAAATTCCAATAGCACAACAATCAATTCAAATCAATCGAATTTAATTAATAAACTTACTAAAAAGTTAACGTAACAATGAGTTTCTTACATTCAAAAACGTTCAAGTACATTAAAAACTTGGTGATTGGTCTTGGTGCAGCTGTAGTTTTAGTCGGCGCTTTGTACAAAATTCTATCTTGGCCAGGTGCTAATGAAATGTTGATGGTAGGTCTCTTAACTGAGGCAGGATTATTTGCCATGTTAGGGATTTTAGGTCCTGAAAAAGATTATTACTGGGAAAAATTATATCCAGGATTGGATAATTACAGTTCTAAATTAGGTCCACAGCCTCAGCCTCCAATTATTGATGGTCCAGTTGGTAAACCATTAGATGGTGGTATTATGGAAAAACAATTAGGTGGAATGTTAAATCACCTAGAAACAATGTCTGGAAGTCTTTCTTCTTTGAAATCACTAGAAGGTTTAGATATGACAGGAACTGTAGATCAAGTGAATAAATTAAGTAAATTTTATTCAAACTTGAACGAAGCCATGGCTAATATTAATGATTCTGTAGATGATACTCGTGTTTACAAAGAACAATTAAGCACATTAAATGGTAATCTTGCAGCTACAAACGAATCAATGAAAGCAATGACTTCTGTCTATGCAGTATTGAATGAATCAGCTACTAACTTAAACTCGTCAGTAGAAGATACACGTAAATACAAGCAACAATTGCAAGCATTGAACAAAAACTTAGGTTCTTTGAACTCAGTTTATGGTAATATTTTATCTGCAATGAACCCAGGTAGAAAATAAGCAATCTTTAGGGTTTGATGGGAAATATTTTATTTCCCAAGTATTAATTCTAATTAATACAATTTTAGTAAATAAATTTTTTAATTCTTTAATCTAAAGAACTATGTCAATTCCTAAGGAACCTCGGCAACTGATGATTAACTTGATGTATCTCGTTTTAACAGCAATGTTAGCGTTGAATGTATCTGCTGAGGTAATTAATGCGTTCTTTAAACTGGACAAGGGGCTTAAAGCTACCAATGTTATTGTAGGAGAAGCAAATGAGAGTGTTATCTTAAGTATGGAAAAAGCGGTTGAAAAACGCCCAGATGATAAACCTCTAGTCGGTTTTGCGAAAGAAGCAAAAGCAATTACAGCTGACTTTTATTCTTATGTCGATGGACTAAGAGATGAACTTGAAACAATGGCCGGTGGTGTTTTTTCAGAAGAAACCACTGATGATGAAACAAAATGGGGTAAACCTGTTAAGTATAAGGATAAGGATATTCCTCAACGTTTATTTGTAGACGGTGAAGAAGGGAAAAAGCCAGTAGGAAATGAACTGAAAGCTAAAGTATTAGATACTAGAGCTAAGTTAGAGGCGCTTTTACAAAAAGCTTCTAAAACTTCTAAAATCATTCAGGCAGATGAAATCAAAACCTTAATTGGTCAGTTATCATTAGCTATTGATGAGAAAAGTGCAGAAGCAGCAGGCAAAAAATGGGATGATTTTACATTCGGTCATATGCCTGTAGCAGCGGTTTATCCAATCCTTAGAAAATTTCAAACAGATGCTAAAAACTCTGAATCAGCAGTTATTAATTATTTAGCAAGTAAGATTGGTGGAACAGTTTTAGAATTTGATCAGTTTCAACCTGTAGCATCTTCTGAGAAAGCTTATGTTATTGAAGGAGAAACTTATAAGTCTGAAATCTTTTTAAGTGCAGCTTCAAAACAAGCTAAATACTCTGTTCGTGTAAATGGTTCTTCATTACCTGTTAAAGGTGGTGTAGCTCAATATAGCGCAAGAGCAAGTAGCTCAGGTGAGAAATCTTATAAAGTAGACATCTCGCTTAAAAATCCATTCACAGGAAAAACAGATAACTTCTCTAAAACATTCAAATATGAAGTCGGTCGTCGCTCAGTAGCGGTTGCAGCAACTAAAATGAATGTATTTTATGTAGGTGTTGATAATCCTGTATTGGTTTCAGCAGCAGGTGTTTCTTCTAACGCTTTACAAGTTTCTTGTAGTGGCGGTGGTTGTAATAAATCTGGTGGTAGCAAGACAAAATTTAATGTAAAAGTTTCTCAACCAGGACAAATTGCAAAAATCACTGTTTCTGGTGGTGGTTTAACGCCAACTTCTTTTGATTTCCGTGTAAAACGTATCCCTGATCCAGTTGCTATCGTAGGTGGTGGTCCAACTAAGAAAGGTGGTGTGATGAGAACGGGAGAATTTAGAGCACAAAGTGGTGTTGCTGCAATCTTGGAAGATTTTGATTTCGATGCAAGATGTAAAATTCAAAGTTTTGAAATGACTCGTGTTCCAGCTCGTCAAGATCCGATTACGGAGAGAAATAATGGCGGTAGATATACTGGTCGTGTAAAAACTTTGGTTGGTATGGCAAAAGCAGGTGATATTTTTTACTTTGATAATGTCAAAGCATTTTGTCCAGGAGATAAAGCTGGTCGTAAGATTGGTGGATTAGTTTTCAAAATTAAATAATATTTGATTTTGTAAATAGAATTAATCTCTATCCTTGAAAAAAGGCTAATAGGAAGTCTCCTATTAGCCTTTTTTGTATTTGTTTCGTATTTGAAAAAGAAAATACTACCAATCTCTAAAAAATTGCACTACTTTTATACTTTAATAAAAAAATAGGCGTTTTTTAATTGTCTTTATTGTAGATGGTGGGTTATAGATTTCTATTCTTCCATCAAAATACAAACTGAACTAACGTTATCATATTTATAAAATTCTTTGATTATTGAAAAATGAAAGGAAGTTTGATACTTCTCTTCTAATATTCAAAGGAATAAAAACTGCTTAAATCCAAATCTGATGAAGATCAATTTGAGAATTCTGTTTTTGAGTTTGCTTGTATGTTTATTGGCTTCAAATGTGATGTTGGCGCAAGACCCACCAAAGCCGACTAAAACAGAAGCAAGTGATCCTGATGAAGGAAAAACTCCATTAGACGGAGTTTATGAAAAAACTACCATCCAAGAAAAGCGTATTTTGCCTTACGATCATATTCGTGAAGCAGATGTATTTTGGGAAAAACGCATTTGGAGGGTGATTGATGTCCGTGAAAAAATCAATAAACCATTTGTTTACCCGAAAAGACCTTTCGTGAAAATATTAATGGATGCTGCGGAAGACGAACAAATTACACTATATAGTGTATTGGATGATGAATTTAAAAATCCTTTAACTGCTGATGAAGCTGGTTCTATCGGTGCTTCAACTGATACAATTATTACTTTTGATCCTGAAACTTTCAAGGAAGAAATCAAGGTCGTTCGTAATGAGTTGAATGTTGCTAACATCAAACGTTTTAGAGTAAAGGAAGTTTGGTTCTTCGATGAAGAAACATCAACATTGCAAGTACGTATCTTAGGGATTGCGCCTTTGAGAGAAGTATATGATGATAATGATAACTTCCGTTATGAACAGCCTTTATTTTGGGCTTATTATCCAGAATTACGTAAAGTATTAGCTAGAGAAGCAGCTTTCAATGTCAAAAATGATGCAACCCGTATGAGTTGGGAGGATATTTTTGAGATGCGTTATTTCTCAAGTTATATTTTCAAACAATCTAATGTTTACGATTATCGTATTCAAGATTACAAAACTGGTACTGATATTATTTTAGAAGCTGACAGAATCAAAGAGTCTATCTTTGAATTTGAGCATGATTTATGGTCATACTAGGCTATTAGATTATAATATCTGTAATACAAATAAAAGGAATAGTTCTAATGGACTATTCCTTTTTTGATTCTTATATGATGAAATATTGTGATTATAGTGTAATACCTCTATTGTTTTACAGAAAAAAAACTTTTTTTCTGTATCTTTTTCTTTCCTTCCCGTTATAAAATTGTAGTTCAACAAAAAACAGTTTTTTCATTTTAATAGCGCTATTAAAATGAAAATCAAAGTATTAGCTAATCCTGTTTTCTCTTGAATAATTATAATAATTAGATGAAATTATTTGAATAATTCTATTATTGAGTAATCTTATCAAAATATTTAATCAGTCTATTTCTTTTGATTTAATCAGTCTATTTTATTAAAAAAGAAAACTATGTCTTCTAGGCATAGGCTAGACAACTATTGCTATTATTAAAAATAAAACAAACGGTTATGAAATATATAATGAGTTTATTATTGCTCTCTTTATTTTCATTCAATACTATAGCGCAGGATTTAAAAGAAGCAGATAGCCCTGTTATTCCTAAAAAACCATTGGATGGATTTTATAAAAAAGAAAATATAAAAAATCGAAGAGTCTTAGCTTACGATCATGTTCGAGAAGCTGATGTATTTTGGGAAAAACGCATTTGGCGCATTATTGATGTCCGTGAAAAAATCAATAAACCTTTTGTTTCTCCACAAGCGCCATTCATAAAAATATTAATGGATGCAGCAGCTAGAGGAAGTATTACAGTCTATAGTCCAATGGATGACGAGTTTAAAAATCCTTATACTTCAACAGAAGCGGCTAACTTAGGGTCTTCTATTGATACGGTTTGGACAATGGATCCTGTTACGTTTATTGAATCTCCTGTAATTGTTAGAAATGATTTTAATTGGGATCAGGTCAAACGCTTTCGAGTTAAAGAAGTTTGGTATATGGATGAAGAAACATCAACAATGAAAGTTAGAATTCTTGGTATCGCACCAATGAAGGAAGTTTATGATGATAATGATAATTTTAGATATGAACAGCCTTTATTTTGGGCATATTATCCAGAGGTACGTAATGTTTTGGCAACAGAAGAAGTGATTAACCCTAAAAATGATGCAAATCCAATGAGCTGGGAAGATATTTTTGAGATGCGTTATTTTTCAAGTTATGTTTATAAACAAAGTAACGTCTATGATTATCGTGTTCAAGATTATAAATCTGGCTTAGATAATATATTAGAAGCAAAGAAAATTAGTGATTCTTTATTTCAGTTTGAACATGATTTATGGTCAAATTAAAATATTAGGCTTGTTTGGAAGTAGATTAATTACTTCCAAACAAGTCTAATATTTTAATAAAAATGATGTTGATTGCTTTAAAATATATTCAAAGATTCTTTTTAGTAAGTGACCTCGAATAAACATTACGTTGCTTCCATCCTGTTATAATCCTAAGCTGGAAGTTTTTTTACCTAAAGATTGCCAGCCGATGCGCTTATTATTAGCACGTCGGTTGTTGCTTCTTTATTAAAAACTAAAGGAAATTATTCACTTATTAGTCTGTGATCAACGCAAAAGCTTTGCTCAAATCTTCAATTAAATCCTCTACATCTTCTACTCCAACACTCAATCGAATTAAAGAATCAGTTAAACCAACTTTCAAACGCTCTTCTCTAGGAATAGAAGCATGCGTCATACTTGCAGGGTGACCGATCAAAGACTCCACTCCACCTAGCGATTCGGCTAATGAAAAATAATGGGTATTTTCCAAAACCTTAGAAGCTGTTTCGAGTGTATCATTCTTGAAATCAAAAGAAACCATACCACCAAAATGGCGCATTTGTTTTTTAGCAACCTCATGATTAGGATGACTTTCCAAACCTGGGTAATAAACATTAGCTATTTTGGGTTGATTAAGCAAAAATTCTGTGATTTTAGCTGCATTTTCACAAGCCCGTTCTACCCGTAAATGTAAAGTTTTGATACCACGCAAAACCAAGAAACAATCTTGTGGACCTGGTACAGCACCACTTGCATTTTGAATAAAATATAATTGTTTGGCAATGGCTTCATCTTTGGTAATAATTGCGCCAAGAATAACATCAGAATGACCACCGAGGTATTTTGTAGCAGAATGAACCACGATATCCGCACCTAAATTCAAAGGTTGTTGCAAATAAGGAGATGCAAATGTATTATCAACACAAGTGAGTACATTATTTGCCTTAGCTATTGCGCTAATTGCTTGAATATCAATAATATTAAGCATTGGATTAGTTGGTGTTTCAATCCAAAGCATTTTAGTGTTTTCGGTAAAATGTTGAGCTAAATTTGCTGGATTTTCCATACCAACAAATTTGAATTTAATACCAAAAGGCTCATAGATTTTTCGCATTAAGCGGTATGTTCCTCCATACAAATCATTTGTACTAACGATTTCATCCCCAGGTTTCAAGGTCTTTAAAATAGCATCAGTAGCAGCTAAACCACTTGAAAAGGCAATACCATGTTGACCATTTTCTAATGCCGCTAAATTATTCTGTAAAACGTCCCTAGTTGGATTTTGTGTTCTAGCATATTCATAACCTTTATGATCTCCAGGTGCATTTTGAACATAAGTTGAAGTTTGAAAAATAGGAGTCATAATTGCGCCAGTAGTGGGGTCTGGTTCAATACCAGCATGTATTACTTTAGTGTTGAATTTCATTTCTTAATATTTGATTATTATACTTTTACATATAATTTAAAATTTAATAAATAATTATATCAAATTTATTTATAATAAGTAATAGTTACAAATTTTTGTAAAAAAAGTTTTAAAAATAGGTCATTTTCATTATTTGACTTTATACATTCCTAACTTCTATCGTTGGATTGACTTTTTGTAACTTTTTTAACTCGCGAATAATTTTAGTTTTATAATTTGGAACACAAAGTACTTGTAGATTTTCTAAATCCTCGACACCAGCAATAGAACGGAGTTTTTGATTATAGAGTGCATTGATATATTCTAACTCTTCCATATCTTCAATTCCATCAAAATTAATCAAATCATTATCTCGAATGATTAGGGTTTTAAGGTTTTTTAATCGTTTGATATTACGAAGCGTTGAAATTCGATTAGAAGTACAATTGAGTAATTCTAGATGAGGAAATGTTTCTAAATTTTCGATATCAGTAAAATCATGTCCCGATAAATTAAGTTCTGTAATTTGTTTAAGGTCTTTCAAACCAGACAGTTCGGTTAATTTAAAACTCAATTGATTGAGACCATATAGCAAAATGCCGCTTCCGACAATATCAATTTTTTTTCGTTCAAAAATGCTTCTCAATTGTTCTTCTGACGGAATAAGAACCATTTCTCCTCTGGATAAAACACCTTGATTAAATGCTTTTTGCCAATCTTCATTAAGGTTATACCACCAATCTCTGAGTTCATTAATTGGAATTTCTTCTATGATTTTAGGTATGGGTTGATGATCTAACTTTGTAGGACGAGAAGAAGAGGGAATAGCCGTTAACTCAGAATCACTATGATTACTTTCTTGTTTTTCCTTTGTTTTTAGCCGCTTGCGCTGAGTTGTTTTCTTGGTAGAAATAGTCTTAATTTTTTCGGAAAGACTAGCATTATTACGTTCTAATTCTTGAATACGTTCTATTAATTGATTAAAGTCAGTAGGAAGTTTACCTGTTTTTTGTTCGGTATTTAACGAAAGCTGACGACGAAGGTCATTGATATTATTGGTTAGGAAGACAATTTTTGAATTTTTAAGGCGAAGAGCTTTAACTGCAATATCATAATCCTTTTTCAGTTGTTGAAATTGAGCATTTTCCGCACTGTCTAAATCTTGAAATTCAAACATTTGCAACGTACTGCGTAAATCCTGATCTAAATTTTGAATTTTTTGTTGCTGAACATCAACTACTAATGCGAGTTCGTTTGAGGTATTTTCTTGTTTTTGTTTTGCAACGATAACAAGATCTCGTTCTTTAGACAAAGCAGTTAATTGTGCTTTTAATTCTTTGATTTCCTTATCTTTTTTTTGAATAGTATTAAGGAGGTCTTGTTGCTCAATTTTGGATTGATCGAATGCGGTTTTCAGTTCATCTTTTCTCTTTTGGAGGCGTTGAATAGTTTGGTTATTCGACCCTCGATATACATCAATTTGTTCTTGTAATATTTGATTATTCTCTTCTAGAATTTTATTTTTAGCTTGTATATCAATGAGTTGTTGTTGGATCAACGCATTAGCTTTAGCAGTTTGTTCTTGGATTTTAGTTTTGGTCGCTTGAAGTATTTTATTATCATTCTTGAGTTGATCAACGATGTTTTCAGTGGAATGCGTCTCTTGTTGTCTAACATTTGCAGCACCGAAATAATAAATATTACCAGATTGACCGATCTCAATATTAAAAGAAACGGGCGTATCTATAATTGTAAAATTTAAATCACTATCCGTAACAGATTTTTTAGAAAAGAAAATATTTTTACCTACTTTATCGCGTTTTATAAAACCAAATTGTCGTTCTTTTTTATACTTATTAACAAGACCATTCAATCGACCAGCTTCTTTTTCTAATGTATGAATAAGTGTTGTCGTTATCTTGATGACATCGCGTTCTACCTGAGTATCAATTAAAATCGTTTCTGCGATCAATTGTTGAGCGATAACTTCGAGAGGAATTAATCGTTGTTGTTTTTGTTCTATTAGCCAAGGGAAACGCTGAGTATAACTTTCAAAATTATCACAAGAAATGACTTTTGCACCAAGGTGTTGTGCCTGTTCTAGAATAGATAAATCTGCATCTAAACTACTGACTTGAATAAAATACTCCTCTAGACCAAATTTGATGATATTTTGATAGAGCTGCTTATCAATATCTTTTTCAAATTTATATCGAGTATCTGCATCGAAATAACAATAGAAGTTATCGCCTCTATTTTTGAGAATAAATAATAGCTGTAATAAAGGTGCAAGTGTTTTTTCTTTTTCTGCATTACAGATAATACTCGTTCCATCAATAATATATTCTTCGTTCATCATTCTATTTTGTAGGTGGAGTTGTTCTATGTATGTTTAGTTAATAGCTATTTTATAAAAAAAATTAATTACTAATTTAACAATCCTATTATAAATTTATTGGCAAGATTGGAAAAGAATTTTATAATTTTTGTGGGAAAATAGGTATAATCTTTCCTTGTCATTGATACTTGAAATAATAAGGAAAGTTTCAATAAATACTTATTCTTTACGAATTTAGTTAGAATTAGGCGTTAAAAAAGCTGCTCAATTTGTTAACAAATTGAGCAGCTTTTTATTTATATCATTTGAATATTTATTTTAGAAAGGATGGCTTAATAAGTCAGCTGCTCCTTCTTCCTTGTCATCATCATCTTTATCGCCGCCTAACAAGTTAAACTTGAATAACTGAAAAACTGCGGATAATTGAAAATTAATTGGTCGATATATTTCTTCTCCTTGATTATATTCATAATAATCATTAACAGCTTCTGTGAGTGTGTAGTTTGTTTTTAAATCTAATCTAAGACCTTTGATATTAAATCCAAGACCTAAATTAATACCTAAATTAAATTTAGAAAAATAGTCTCCTGCGTCAGCATTAGGATCTACACCAAAATATGCTCCAGCACCTGCTTCATCATTAAAAAAGTCATAATCAATATCTTTTTGATTGGCTACAGCATTTTGAGCAGCGTCTTTTATATTAGAAAGATCTCCTGATGCAATAGAAGAAATTAAAAATTCAAAATTAGGACCAATATTAATGTCTAATAACCCTAAATCTAGCGTTAAAGAAGTTGGAATTTGAATACCATTATTAATCACGTCCATTGTTTCTGTAAAACTAAAATTCCCTGTTTGACCACCAGGCAATTCAGAACTAGTTCTATTAGTAACTAAGGTAAATTTATTATTCACATAATTGGCTTCCCCTCTAAACCCTAAAATCTTAAAGAATTTAAAGCCGAATTCTGCTCCAACATTATAACCAGGGTTTTTTAGTATTTCTGAAATATTTGATGAGATATCACTATCCCCAATATTGTAAACACCATTAATACCCCCTTTAACATTAATGTAAGCGTTTTGAGCAATAATTGTCGTGATTGAAAATGTAAATACAATAAAAAATAGTCCTATTTTCTTCATTTTTAAAAGTTTTAATAGAAAATAAATAAAATATATTGAATATGATAATATGTAATATTGTTATTAAGTGAAACTCAATAATTCTTTAAAAGTTACCTTTAAAGCATTTTTTTTGTATAAAATGGCAAAAAAGATGAACATAATCAACTTATATTGAAGTAATTATTATTAAGATACTTTTTATAAAAATGGAGAAGCTATTGTAGATTTGAATTAATATTAAGAATAACTAAAGGTTAGTATATTATTGATAGATTGTTGAATATTAATAACGTTTATACTTTTCATTATGCTGCTTTTTTAAAAAGATTTAAAAAAATAAAGGTTTGATACATATATAATGCATCAAACCTTTATTTCTTGAAAACAGTACAAAACTTTTGAATATGATATTAAGCCTTAAAGATAGGAAACTTAATAATCATTAATTATAATAATCCTGAACTTAACTCATTAGCTTTCTATGAGTAATCCTTATGAACAAGAAAATTGAAATAATTAATATTTGAATAACTAATAGAAAAATTAGTTTTAAAATATATTGAAAGATGAAATTATACTATTTTTTAGTCTTTAAAAATCCAAGATAAGTATCATTGGATGAAGATATCTTGAATTTATCGGCAAAAGAAATTCTTCATACATTTGATTTTTTTGTTCATTCCAAAAGATGTACTTATTATAAATTTTAGTTTTGACATTTGTGTAAGTAGTTGTAACTATTTATAGCTTTTAATATTTGTTCAACCTGATTTACAATAACCCATCTGAGGTTTTGTCATTACTATTATTTTTAATAATCTCTTTTGAATAACTTTAAGTAGTATTCTTTAATACTAACCATTATAAGTTTATTACTTATAAAATTGGCAACTTAATTGGAACGTTAATAAAATAATAAGTTGATAATTAAAAATGTACAAACATTCTTAATGAAGGCTTACTGCTTTAATACATTTAAAAATTAATGATTTTATAGCTTAATTCAAAAAATGATTTATTAATGAAATTTAATTTTTTGAATCTTGCTTTTAGTTTTTTAATAATTATTTATAGTTTAATAAATTCATATAATGAATTATATTACTGTCTGATTGATGATTCAATATTAGGGGATTATTTTGAATAAGTCAAGTTTTTTAACATTTTATTTTATTTTTTTTATTCAGTATTGTTTTATTTGTTGTTTTTGTAAGGTATTGCAAATTTAAAAAAAGTAAATAAATTCACTTTTGATAGCGTTTATGTTAGTTTAGCAAACAGGTTTAGTTAAATACTAAATTGATTAGGTCTTTAATAAATGTATTGCTAAGAGAAGGTATTGAAGAAAAACTATTTAAACTAATCATTTGATTATCAAGAACTATTCATAATTTATTACATTACATTTTTGGGAATAAAGCCTTTTTTTTCCAAAAAACATTTGCTGAATTTACGAGGTAATACAAAAAAATTGGTTAAAATTATCTTAATTGTGACAAATGTAACAACTGCGATATTATTAACTTGTTAAATTCATCACAACTAAATGTTATGGAAATAGGTTAGGTTAAAAAATAAATAGAATTACCCATCAAGTTTTTGGATGAAAATAAATAATTTTAGTTATATATTTTAGGTGCCAATTTTAGGCAAAACAAGTAATACTGATACGAATTTAACAATCCTATTTTTTGTCAAAACAAGTACAAATTTCAGATTATTATGCAAGCAGTTAAGCCAATATGGTATTTAGAGAACATTGATGTAACTGGTATTTTTTGCCCAAAAAAATCGGCAAACATACTCGAACAACACGCTCATAAGCTATTCACAAAAGGGGAGTATGTTTATCTTCCTGATGAACATGCAGATCGCCTTTATTTTATTAATAAGGGGAAAATTAAAGTCGGAACTTATTCAGGCGAAGGAAAAGAAATTACTAAGGCTATCTTGAATAAAGGAGAAGTTTTTGGTGAATTATCCTTGGTAGGAGAGGAGAAAAGACGGGATTTTGCTGTTGCTTTAGAAGAAACTGAAGCTTGTATTATTTCGGTTAGCGAAATGAAGGGACTGATGCGCAATCATTCAGGGTTGAATGTATTTATTATGCAATTGCTTGGAAGTAGATTACTAAAAATGGAGCGTCGATTGGAAGCTTTGGTTTTTAAGGATTCTAGGACACGAATTATTGATTTTTTAAGAGATTTAGCAAAGGATAAAGGTCAGCGAGTAGGTTATGAAACGTTGGTTAGAGGCTTTTTGACCCATCAAGAAATTGCTAATTTGACTGCAACTTCTCGACAAACTGTTACGACGGTACTCAACGAATTAAGGCGAGAGAATATTCTTACTTTTAATCGAAGAAGATTATTAATACGAGATTTAGAAAAGTTAAAATAATAAAAATGGTGTTGATCTTTAAGTAATATCTGGCAAAAGGCTTATACCTAAAAAAGTGCCACAGTATTTTTGATTGAAAAAGTTTAATTTTATAATGGAAAAGCCTAAAAGTACAATCTCTTTAATTGATCGGCTTTTTAGGCTTTTTTATCAAAAATTCATTCATTTTTTTAAATTAAATATTAGTTTAGTTCGTTTTTAGTAAAACTAATAAATTTACTTACCTTTATGTGAAATTCACAAAAAAATAATTCAGTTAGATGAAAACAGGGATAATAAATTTGGAGCAGGAAGTAGAAAAAATGGGGGTCGTTTTTGAAGCATTTGCCAAAACTCCTGTAGAAAGTAGGGTTTTTGCTTTTTTGCTTTTGTCTGAGCCTCCTCATCGTAGTTTTAATGATATTCGTGATTTCTTAAAAGCGAGTAAAAGTAGTGTTAGTTTAGCTTTAAATAAGCTAATGAATGAAGGTATTGTTACTTATATCACTTTTAGTGGAGATCGAAAACGCTATTTCCAAATCAATTTGGACAAATGGTTATTAAGTTTAGAAGAAGCGACAAAGGATTTAACAGCTTTGAATATGGTTGTTCGTGAGGCATTAGAATTGCGTGTAGATAGTAAACATTTGGTTTTTAATGAAGGTTTGGAAAAAATTATAGCATTTCAAGAGTTCTTAGAATTACGCATTAGTGAGGCTATTGAAGAGTGGAAAAAAGCACATTAAATTTTTTTAGTTCATTTGGTTCGTTTTGTCTAGAACTAAATAGTTTTTGTCGAACAAATAATTGTTTTATCATGAAAAACTGCTCCTTTGCAGTATTCTTTTAACAAAAAATGGTTCGTTTACTTTTGAACTAACAGGATTAAATAAACTTAGTAATGAAATCTATAAAAAGCTTAATGATTTGTGGTATTATCCTAATCGGCTCAATGAGTAGTATGGCACAAATCCAAGAAGAACAAGTAGAAACTGAAAAAACTTACGATTTGCAATCATGTATTGAGTATGCTATTCAGAACAATCCAAACCTTAAAAGCATCAAACTTCAAGAACTGGGTAATCAATATAAAATTGAAGAAATCAAAAGTGGTTTATACCCAACAGTAAGCGGTTCTGGTCAGTATATCTATAATTATGCGCTTGCCGAACAATTATTGCCAGGAGAAATTTTGGGACAACCTGGAACAACTGTTCCTGTAAAATTCGGTGTTTCAAATATGATAACAGGTAAAATTGAAGCACAGCAAATCATTTATAATAAAGCATTAAAAACAGGTATTAAAGCGGCTAGTGCTTCCCAAGATTTATTAGCATTGCAAACTTTTCAGACGACAGAGGATTTGGTTTACAGTTTGGCCCAATCCTATTTACAAATCAATTTAACGGAAAAGCAAAAAGGTATTTTAAATGCAAATCTTACTCGGATTAACAAGTTATTAGAAATTGCAAATATTCAGTTTGAAGAAGGTTTAACAAAAAAACTAGATTTAACTCAATTGCAAGTCAACAAAACAAATTTGATGACAGAAATGAAAAGTTTAGAAATTGGGGTCAATCAACAAAAAAATTACATTAAATTTTTGATGGGATTAACACCTGATGCAGTTCTTAATCTTGAGCCATTAGATTTAGGAGTGGAGAGTTATCCATTGGTGAATGATATAATATTGGAGCAAAATACTACGCTTCAATTATTGAACAAACAAGTAGAATTGACACAATATGAAGAGGAAAATATTGTATCTGGTTATTATCCAACTTTAGCGATTTTTGGTAATCTTGGTTGGCAAGGCCAGACCGCTAGCTTGTTTTCTACTAAAGATGAATATGCTATTCAAGGATCAATGACTGGTGTTTTGGGATTGAATTTGAGTGTGCCAATTTTTGATGGTTTTCAAAAGAAAAATCAATTAGAGCAACTTCGTATCAAACAAAGTCAGCATCAATTAGATAAAACATATTTGAAAAATAGCATTGCTTTAGAATACGCGAATGCAAATGAAAAATTGACCCAAAACAAAGGATTACTTCAGATGCAGGAAACCAATGTGGCACTTGCAGAGGATTTATATAGTGTTGCAAAATTATCTTATCAAGAAGGAATCGCACCACTGACTGAATTATTAAATGCCGAAACATCACTTAAAGAGTCACAGACGCAATATTTAACGGCTTTATTAAATCTAAAATTAGCAGAATTAGAGCATTTGAAAGTAAGTGGTCAATTAGCTAAAATAATTAGAGAAGCAGGTTCAAATTAATCCTAGGCATTAGATATCTAGTCTTAATTTTTTTTCAAATACAAAAAATCTTTTTTTAAAATATATCCTAATGAAAATTATTAAAATTATCATCATTCTTGTAGCGGTTGGAGGTTTGTCATTTTTTGCTTATTCAAAATTAGCACACAACAAAGAAATCATTGATGCTAATAGCGAATTAAGAGAAGAAATCATCACTGATATTCCTGTGAATATTTCGCCAGTTGAAAAATTAGTTATTAATAATGACATTGAAGCAACAGGTTCTTTTAAAGCACACAAAGAATTGACCATTTTCGCAGAAGGTCAAGGACGAATTAAAGAACTTTATTTGGAAGAAGGTAAAAATGTAAGGAAAGGACAGGTTGTTGCAAAATTAGATGATACAGGAATTCAAGCACA
>CAKZLL010000427.1 GCA_937125475.1 uncultured Saprospiraceae bacterium
AATTATTTTGAATATCGAATAATTCAACCTCAGTCGCATGGCTTGGATGATCATTTATTCCGTGAACTGTTCCTAAACCAAAAATCCATTTATTGCTTGTTGTATTGTATTTGACGGGTGCTGTTATCCCTTTATTTTCAATTGAACCACCCAGAAATAACTCATTATATCCATCGGTTTGAGTAGCGTATATCGTTGGTTTTTGAGGAAAACGCCCACCCAACATTAAGCGAGTACGACTATTAATATCTTGATAACTGACTTGTCCAGAGGATTGCTTTAAAATGTCCAATAAAGCCGAAGTAAAAACGCCTGAACCGCCTACTTCATACGCTAATTCGCCATCTTCACAACTCGATAAATGAACGTGTTCTCCTTCAGGAAATACATCCTTTAACGAAACTGCCTTTTCAACATCCTTTCTCGAAATTTGATCAGCAAAAATGAAATCTGACCATTTTCGTGTGTCAGTTTTTTTTGTTAAACGCGGCTTGAGATCGTCCATTGAACGCGTCGCACCTCCCGAATGACAAGAGTCCGTAATGAGTACAAAATGCGGATGATCTTCTTGCCCTGATATTTGATTAATCAAATATCGAAGCTCTTTATCAGCCAAATCACTCGCATCTACACGGCTATCATGACAAACCAAAGTCGTGAATGAATCAGTATGAGAATAGGCTTCAAATACTTCATCTGCACTTTCTTCCGCGCCATGTCCAGAGAAATAAAAAACCGCTACATCGCCTTTTTTCGCTTGTCCTAGATGCGTTTGAAAGTGTTCAACGATATTCGCTTTTGTTGCTTCTTCATTTACTAGTATTTTTCCATCTATCTCAAAATCAGTGTTTTGTGAAGTACCTGTAAAATAATTTAAAATATGATTAGCATCATTGACACAACCTCCTAAATTGGACACAGTACTAGCTTTGTATTCATTCACACCAACACAAAGAACGTAGAGTTTTTTTGATAACATGACTGGATTTTTTTGTATAAGTTGATCCATTTTGCTTAGGTTTTGGGGCGTATTTTGCTTAGTTGTGGGATTTTTTTTCTTAAAAAGAAGAAGGAACTGTTGAAAAAACGCTTTAAGCATTGGATTAGATTAAAAAGAGTAGAAAATCAAAATCTAAGGGTCGAGCGCAAAGCATTCGACCCTTAGATTAGTATTATTTTAAATAAAAATCACTTACTTACCATTAGCATTTTTCATGACAATATGAACGGTTGTTGTCATCCAATCATCTGCTTTTGGAGCAGAACGACGTTTTAATGCTCTATAATTAATCTCCTCTGGCTCTCCAAATTTTATCGGAGGAGGAAGTGTATCTTGTGTTAATTCTTTCGAGCTAAAAGTAGCCGTACTTGCTACTAATTTGAATGCAGTTCTACTTTCAAGAAAATCAAAATCAAGGATATAATCATCGAATGAGGCATCGAAAAAGGCTTTTTCGTCATACCATAACTCTTCCCTTGGAAGCATCTCCGTAGCATTGTCTCCAAAAAGACCAGCATCTACTCCAAAAGTAGTATCAAGAGACATCAACGCAAAATATAGTTTATTTCGACGCGTATTATTGATTGTTTTTACAGAAAGTACATCTCCTTCTTCGACAAAAACCTCGTTATTTTCATTCATTGATAATAACTTATCTTGAGATCTATCGCTTTCATCTAAGACTTGGTAAATTTCAATACTAGCCGCTGGTTTGCTTGGATCAGCCGCTTTCAGTTGCGTTTTTGGATTATCTAAATCATCAATGAATTTTCTGCGAGCGATTGTTTTGATAAATGCAGGCATGACGATCATCAATTTCTCATCATTAAGATCAGTCGATTGTTGCTCTAGAATTGGTCGATCATCGCCTCTACGGTTAATTTCATAATGTCCATCATGTACACGAACAACATAATCCGCAGCAGCATAGGAATCCATGAAACTCACATTAAAATTACCTACCCAATTAGAATCAATGCCATCTAAACCTGTTTTTAGTCTAGTCATAGCCGTTGGATCACTATCCATATCTAGATAAAAACCAACTGGATCGCGATAGATATTTCTGACTTTAGCATTATAACTTTCTCGAATATCGAGTTTGTCTGTATCATCAGGTTTGATATAACAGAAATCTGGTTGGACTTCCGAAATTGTGGCTGAAACGATTGGTTTGCCTTCTAAATCAACTATTTCTACTTTGACATCATCGAAATTCTCACTAGGAATACCCTGAATCGCGCCCATGCGCAAAATCCACTTTCTAGCTTTTTTATTCAAAAGAACATCAGCCGTCAAGCCTTTTTGAGCAGAAGCACCACCTAAGAAATATTGCTTCATTGGATTCAGGTGTTCTCCTTTCACGCTGTAAATCTCAGGTGTTTGAGGAAAACGATCTTTTACATAATATCTTATTCTATCATTAAGGCTAGCATAAGTAATTTGCCCAGAAGTGCGTTTGAGTATTTCCAACATTGTGCCTGTAAAAACACCCGATCCTCTTACTTCATAAGCTAATTGAGTACCTTGACAAGAACCAAAATGGATATGCTGGCCTTCTGGAAGCACATCTTTTAACGAAGAAGCTTTATCAACATCATCTCTTGAAATCTCATCAGCGAAAATAAATTTATCCCAAGATCTTGCGCCTACCGTTTCGGTCAAACGCGGTTTTGCCTCGTCCCATCTAGTTGTTCCGCCCGAATGACAAGAGTCCATCATTAATACAAAATGTGGTAGTTCTGCTTTTGGATCTGGATTGTAAGTCATTTTACCAATCATATAACGGATTTCTTTATCAGATAAATCCGTTACACCTGCTGGATTTCGACTATCGTAACAAACAACCGTATTGAGTGTTTTCTTTTGTGAATATGGCCAAAATACCTCATCAGCTTTTTCTTCTGCACCATGACCAGAAAAGTAAAAAACAGCTACATCACCTGCTTTGGCTTTGCCAAGATGCTCTTTGAAATGCTTAACAATATTGCCTTTAGTGGCTTTATCATCAGTTAATAATACTGGTGCAAACTCAAAATTAGTGTTCGCGCTAGTTTCTTTTAAATAATTATAAACATTAGTTGCATCAGGGACACAACCACCTAATTTTCCGACGTGTTGATAATCATTGATTCCGACACAAAGGGCATAAAGCGTTTTTTTAGTTGAATTTTTGGTCTCTTTCGTCATTGATTTATCTTTTTTGACTTGTTTAATCGAATTTTGTTTAGTAGGATTGGTGGTTATTGTTTTTTTCTCTTGGACATCTTTAGATGAAAACCAAGATAAAAGTTTCTTTAAAAAATCCCAAATTTTATCCATAATTGTATTGGTTGTTAGAGACATTCCTCCTTTTTTCTTTTCCTTCATGGAAACGTGTAATACATCATTTTCAATTTGATAAAAAATTATACCAAAACGGAAGGTTAAGATATAAAAGATTTTATAAGAAAAAGACTAAGAATAAAGTTGGATTTCCATTTTTTTTAAGATCTTTAATTATTAGACTTGTACGGCGGCTACTTAATTTGCTGCAATGGACAAATTTAATTTTGTACTTCGTTAAAATTTTTAGCAATAGCTATGACTATTCCGAAAAAATTTGCCTCGAACAAAACAAAATTTCCTGCCGTTTCGCTAAATCTTTAGCCCCCGTACAAATCTATTAATCCCTTTAAATTAGAAAACGTTATCCTTTTTACGCTTTTTATTTAAAAAATACAGGTTTTGGCGTTCTCATTTTATTCGGCTTACTGAATATGAATTGCGATTAAAATTTGTATAGTTTTAAATCATTGTTCACTATTTATCCAAATTATCAATGAAAGATTGTATTTTTTGTGAAATTATCGAAAAAAAATTACCCGCAAGTATTGTTTATGAAGATGATCGAGCATTGGCTTTTATGGATCTTCGACCTGTAAATATTGGTCATGTGCTGATTATTCCTAAAATTCATCGACCTTATTTACATGAGTTAGAGGTAGATTTGGGAGCGCATTTATTTAAAATTACGATGGAAATCGAACGAGCAGTTCGTGCATCAGGTTTGCCATTGGAAGGATCGAATATTTTACAAAATAATGGAGCAGTTGCTTTTCAAGAGGTTTTTCATGTGCATTTACACGTTATTCCAAGGCTAGAAGCGGATAAAGGGCGTTTTTTATCAAGGGTTCGACCTTTTCCAACACGAGAAGAATTGAATGAAACCGCTGAAAAAATAAAAGCAAAATTGGCAATTTGAGTGATGTGTTTTGAGTTGAGTTTAATTTGGAGAACCTTTTGGATTAAATTACATTTATAATAAGAGGCTTTTATGGTGAAGGAAGAAGTGAGGAGAGAAAAGCAAACCATAAAGCAATGAAACATAGAAACAATAAAAAAGATGATAGGATGGCGATTTGGAGCGTATGTGCCGAGAGAAGGCGAAGGCTCTACTTTTGAGAGATTATTAAATATATTTAAAGAAATACTAGTTTATACATCTGGTAAGGTGAGTGAAGCATTGTCATGGCTCACACAATTGGATGAAAAATATAACTTGACTGATGAGAATTACGGGATGGCTGATTTTATCCAAGATTTGATTGACAAAGGTTATATTGAATCGCAAGATGCTAAAAATCCTAATTTTACACCAACACCTAAAATGGAAATCGCTATGCGCAAACAAGCGCTTGATGATATTTTTGGTCAACTAAAAAAATCGTCGCGCGGTAATCACAACACCAAACACGGTGGAATGGGCGATGAACATACCGCAGATTTAAGACCATATCAGTTTGGAGATAAATTGGATAAAATTGATATGTCGGAGTCGTTGCGTAATGCGCAAATCAATCATGGTTTGGATGAGTTCAAAATGACGCAAGATGATTTGGAGGTGCGCGAAACATTGTATCAAAGTCAAATGAGCACCGTTTTGATGATTGATATTTCGCATTCTATGATTTTGTATGGCGAAGATCGAATCACACCAGCCAAAAAAGTAGCAATGGCACTTTCGGAACTCATCATGACGCGTTATCCTAAAGATACTTTGGATATTATTGTGTTTGGAAATGATGCTTGGCGGATTAATGTTAAGGATTTACCTTATTTAGAAGTTGGCCCTTATCATACAAATACCGTCGCAGGACTAGAATTAGCAATGGATATTTTGAGGCGACGTAAAAATCCGAATAAGCAGATTTTTATGATCACCGATGGCAAACCGACTTGTATTAAACGAGGTAAAAAATATTATAAAAATAGTTTCGGTTTGGATAAAAAGATCGTTAATCGAACATTAAATTTGGCTCAGCGTTGCCGCAAATTAATGATTCCCGTCACGACATTTATGATCGCTCGCGACCCGTATTTAATGCAATTTGTGGATCGTTTTACAAAAGCCAATGACGGAAAAGCGTTTTATAGTTCACTTAAAGGTTTAGGCGAATTTATATTTATGGATTACAAAAATAACAAACGAAAACGATACCGATAGTTGAGAATTAAAAATTGAGAATGCCCAAGTTAGCGCGATATTTTACGTTAACTTGGGCATTTTCAATTCTTACAATCGCCCAATTTCCATTAGAAATTCTTGGCTATTGAAGGCGGAAAATATGCCTAACGCATTTTTTACATTAGAAGGCGGTTCATTCAAATCTCTTGAATCTTGTTCTTGATTTAGATACAAATCCACATATTCTTGATTGATGTGATAGACTTTGACGCGATGTGTGCCGAGACTGGTAAAACTAACACCAGGCACAGTAATTGAAATTCCATTAGTTGGCTCAGAAACGTATTTGAAACGAGCTAAAATACTAGCAATCATATCAGGAAAAATTGATTGAGGTGTATCAGCAATCGATTCAATGGTCAAATAATAATAATCTTCAAGCGGATTGTCCCATGTGGCAGTCATTCTCAAACTACCCAAATAAGCTCTAACAGAATCAGGAGTTGGTCCAAATCCAAGAAGTGGAAAAAGCATTGTGTCAGGCATGACCTGTAAGCCTTCTGTTGGAGTGGGAACGATAGTTTCAGCAGTAGCAGTCACACCTTCATATGTCACTTCTAATTGAAAAACATCGCCAGTTTCGACCGTTAAATCTGTATCGGGATAATGATAATAACCAACACTATCAGAAGGTACTAAAGGATAAGTCGTATTATTTTTACGCAAAGTAACTTGTGCATCACTGATTGGTTCTGAAATATCATTGACCTCCGAAATTGGGAAAGTACTTTTGATATAAATATCACTGACTGGCTCATTAGCATATAAAAAAGCTTCAATGACAAACTTATTGCTCGGCTCAGTTGTCGTATTATCACAAGCCGAAAAAATAACTATATATATAATAAAAAAGACTATTTTCTTCATTGTTAAATTGTTGTGATTGCTAGATTGTTGTGATTTTTTGAAACTTGTTATTATAGAATCAGCGCAGCAAAACAATCAAACAATCTTTTTTAAAATTCAATATTAAAAGATAAATTAGGCGTGAAACCTAGGTATTGAATATCGGTAATAATGGGCGGTGTTTGCTGAAAATCGTATTCTCGATACCAAATGTTTTTCCTACCATAGGCATTAAAAATAGATAAACTGGTGTTAGCATTAAAACGTCCAATCTTAAATTTGGCAGTAGCCGAAATATCCAAACGATGATAATCTGGTAAACGAGAACCGTTTTTGTCGCCGACACTGATATATGAATTTTGTGAACCATCGAGGAGGGTTACAGTATATTGACCATCAGGCGCAGTGAACGGTTTTCCAGATGCGTATATCCAAGTTGCCGCAATTGTCCATCGTTTATCAACTTCGTAGGAATGCACCATTTTGAACTCGTGACGCGTATCGTGCAAAGCAGGAAATGGATTGCCATCGTTCAAGCTCGGAAAGGTATGAATAACTTCCGCAAGCGTATAACTCACCCAGCCTGTATAGCGACCTTGTGTTTTTTGGATTAAAAATTCAGTACCTCGCGCATAGCCATCGCCTTTGAAAAATAACTCATTGACTTTCGTATCTGCTCGCTGAAAACGAAGGGAAAATTCGGCTAGATTACGAAAATTTTTGTGATAAGCTTCTACGTCAAAAACAAAGCCTTTTAGGCTATAAGATGCGCCAACTATAAAATGATCTGCTCGACTAACATCCACTAAATCGTCATCAGCCAATAACCAAAAATCCCTTGAACCTTCCGTAATACTTTCATTAATCACGCGATTAACAAATTGAAAATGCCTGCCAACACCTGTTTTAAATCGAAAATTATCGGTCAATTTCCATTCCGCAGAAAATCGTGGAGCATAATATATTTTTTCATTTAGGCTATAATAAGTGGCTCTCAGCCCTGCATTGATGGAAATTTTATCAGTTGGCTGCCATTTTTCCTCTAGATAAGTAGCTAAATAATCGGCTTGTTGGTTTTCTTGTAAAATAGTTGAAGTGTCATTACGAATATAAACATAATCGACTGCGGCACGGGTAGCTAGGAAACCTAATTCAAGTTTATGTTTCTCATTGAGTTGAATTTCATTATCAAAACGAATAGTTAAATCAGTGACATTATTGTCCTCAAATGTGGTTAATTTTCTTTCAAATTGAGTGCTGTCTAAATCAGGAATCGTTAATTCTATTCCGACCGTTCGGTCATATTTACTAAAATAATGAGAATAAGCGAACACCAAATTGGAATACCATTGAGAGTTCCATTGACGCGACCATTTCGCGCTTCCACCTTGATTTCCCCAATTAGAAAACTCATCAATATCCAAATATAACGCACGATCTGGAGTATTTCCACCAATAGGAATGAGCACTTCTACGTCGTTTTGCTCTACTAAATTATCTTTCCCATTATAAAAACTAAAAGAAACAACATCCTTTTTAGAAGGCTGGAAACTTAGTTTTGTATTAAAATCGTAGAAATAAAAATCGGGTTCAACGGTATTAACCGTAATATCTAAATCCTGTGGCAAAGTCGGGCTAGATTGGGTAAACACATCAAAAATCGCCTCATAAATGCCACTACGAATAATATCGGTATAAGAACGACGCGCACTAACTAAGAGAGAACCTTTGCCAAAAAGCGGAATTTGAACACTCGCTTTAGTACTTAATAGATTAAGACCAACATTAGCTTGGAATTTATCTGGATTGCCCGTTTTTCCTGTCAAATCGACGACTCCAGAGAGCCTACCGCCGTATTTTGCAGGAAAAGCACCTTTAAATAATTGAACATCTTTAACCGCATCAGCATTGAATGCACTAAAAAAACCAAAAAAATGATCAACATTATAAACAGTCATTCCATCGAATAAGACTAAGTTTTGATCAGGTGTACCACCTCGAACATACAAACCCGACGAGCTTTCATTGCTACTACTCACGCCAGGCATTAATTGAAGAGATCTGAAAATATCGACTTCGCCAACATTGGGTAGAAGCGCTAATTTGGAAGGCGAAAGCTTGACCGTACTAATGCCTTCGGAAGCATTCATTATTTTAAAGGAGTTAGAATTGATGGTGATTTCACCAAGTTCAACCCCGGAAGAAAGCTTGATGACTAAATCCTTGATATTGGTTGTGCCAGCTTCAATAAAAATCTCAGTTGAAGCATAACCAAC
>CAKZLL010000428.1 GCA_937125475.1 uncultured Saprospiraceae bacterium
AGGAGGGGTGGCGGTGAGAAGTTGAAAATGGGGTAGGCGAATGTCGGTTATCATCGTGTAGATAATCTGTTTTTAATGTTTAATATTACCTAAAACTTCTTGTACTCGATTAAATCTAGTAAGAACACGATTTCTATCTCCTGTCGCTCGCTGTGCTGCGTTTTTAAAAATTTCGTCCTGTACTAATAATTGAAAGTTGTTTTGAATGATTGTTTTATGTTTTGAAAGGAAATCATCGGATTTATTTGAAAAGAAATAGGTAACAGCTTCAAACATTGCTAAATTAATGATGCCACGCGTTTTTTCAGTTGGAAAACGAAAATTTTTATTCCCAAAAAAATCAAATGTCAAAGCCATAACCCTTTCAAATTCTATTTCTAATTTTTCTATTATCTCATTAGATTTCTGAACATTAATAAATCTCATTGTATTTTCTAAAAAGTTACTCATATTTCCTTTGTAATCCTTCTTGTAATCAAAAATACTAAATGCCAGAAATCTCAAAATAGCTTCTTGATCTTTCATTCTTTTGGGTGAAATACCATTATCAATCGCTTTTTCAAAAATTTGTTTTTCTGCCAATCTGGATAATAATTGAGTAGCTTCTCCTAAATAAATACAGTTTCGAATTTCTTGACGATTTAAACTTGTTCCCTTTGTATTAATCCTGTAAAAAATATCATAAACGACCTCTAATGGTACAGAAGGTTTTATTAAATACAGGTTCAGCTTTTTATCTTCAATTTTAGATTGTAGAACGACCTCTAAATCATTAAATTTCTTACCATTCAATTCTGTCAGAGCTTCTAATTTATCTAATTTAAATTCATTATTAATAAATCTATGTAATGCAGTTAATCGCTGTCTTCCATCAACAACAATATAATTCCCATCAATATCTTGATTAATATATAATGGAGGGAGGGGGAAATTTAATAATACAGACTCTATAAATTGACTCATTTGTTTTTTAGTCCAAACAAATTTTCTTTGAAAATCTGGACTAATAATCAACTTCCCTTTATTATATTTACGAACAACTAATTCATAAATAGTCTGAGGTTCTTCGCGAATATCTATATCGGATGAAGTTGGATTATAAGGGTATAATCCTCCTTCATCTAGTTTTATATTAGTTTCATCCTTGAGCCGCATAATCTTAATTTTTTATTACTCAACCCTAACAAATATAAGTATTTTTAATAGTATTCAGCTTATCTTATCTTGATTTTTTACACATCTAAATAATTAACCTATTACAGTAATATCGTTTTATTGTTTTAAATAATCTCCATTTCTTTTATAAACAAAAATCAATTATACTTCATTATCTTTATTTGAATTATCAAAATATGAAGAAATTTAATTTATAGTGTACTAATACAAAAAAATTATTAACCTTTGCAATCAAATAAAATTATTCAATCTCACGTAATACATGAAATAATATTCATTGTTGAAATAATCTATTCTTAGAATAAATTATTTTGTTTCTATTTAATCAAATACCTCATTCAAAAGACCATTCCATCTTTTGTTTGTTATTTAATAAAAAACATCATGCTATCTACACTTGAGATTTGGCTGTCGCGGGTATTAATCCCATTATATGCAATAGTTATTGTTACTGAAATTTTGTTCAGTAATTGGCAACATAAAAACCTTTATTCATTCAAGGAAACCGTTAAAAATGTTTATGTAACCCTGCTCAATGCTGGTTTGGATATCTTATTGCGTTCTGCATTTTATATCATGGTTTTGCTTTGGTGTTATTCACATGCTTTTTATAGTATTGAAAATGTCTATTTATACTGGTTTTTATTATTCATTTTAGAAGATTTGGCTATTTATATAGAACATTATGTAGATCATCATTCCCGATTTTTTTGGGCAGTTCATGTGACACATCACTCTTCTGAGGAATTCAATCTTTCGACAGGTTTTCGGTCTTCTGTCCTTCAACCTATTTATCGGTTCATCTATTTTATTCCGTTAACATTTATTGGTTTTCATCCTTCGGATATTGTACTAATTTATTCTATTACGCAAACTTATGGCATATTATTACATACACAATATATTCGTCGAATGCCTCAATGGTTTGAAGCGATTTTTGTCAGTCCGAGTCATCATCGGGTACATCATGGGAGTAATTTAATTTATTTGGATAAAAATATGGGTATGTGCTTGATTATTTGGGATAAATTATTTGGCACTTTTCAAGCCGAACTAGAGGAAGAACCTGTCAAATATGGCATTACTAAGCCAATCGAAAACCCTAATAATCCAATTAATGTGATTTTTCATGAATGGAAAGAAATCTGGGTGGATTTAAACAAAAATTCATCTTTGAATACTCGATTAAAGTACCTCTTCAAACCTCCAGGTTGGAGTCATGATGGCAGTTCTAAAACTACAAAAGAAATGAGAACAGAGCAAAAAAAAGGCTAAAACAACAAAAGAGGCTTTGATCATTGCGATAAAAGCCTCTTTTATATCCGTATATTTCACAAAAATTCATTAAGCAGCAACGCTTTTTGAATTGGTATTATTTCCTTCATCTTTTTTTGCAAGCTCTGCAATTACATCACTAAATACATAGCCTTTTGCAGCAAAATGCTCCAAAACTTTTGGCAAAACATATTGTAATTTTTCCTTAGATTTCAAATTATCGTGAAAAACGATAACAGAACCTTCCTTACTATGTTTCAATACATTCGCTAAACAAGCTTCTTTTGAAATTTTTGGATCAAAATCTCCACTCATTACATCCCACATTACAATACGATAATGACGCTCTAAAAATTGAACTTGCTTCGGCATTAAACGACCATAAGGCGGGCGGAAAAAATCAGATTTTACTAACTGCGCACAACGACGTACATCATGAAAATAACCTACATGTTCCGCTCCCCATCCATTAGGGTGAGAATACGTGTGATTACCAACAGAATGTCCTTCATCAATAATATTTTGAAGAGCAGTTGGATTTTTTTCAATTTCTTGTCCAACACAAAAAAACGTTGCTTTGGCGTTATAGGCTTTTAATTGTTCTAAAATCCACTTGCTTAATTCTGGTGTTGGTCCATCATCAAAAGTAAGGTACAATACTTTTTCTCGTGTTGGCATACTCCAAACAAAATTTGGAAACAGCTTTTGAATAAATTGTGGCGTTTTTACTAAGTACATTGGGAAATGGTTGTAATTTTAAAAAATTGTTTCAAGTTAGTTGATTATCCAATTAATAGGTAAAGTCCTTATATATTAATCATTAGACTTTGTTTTTTGTTACCGTCACTTAACAAATTTACTTTTTGCTAATAAAACCAATAATTCAGTCTTAATATTTATACTTTTGAACTTAATTATATTATAATCACTTTATTGTGTATTAACTTTACCTTAACTTATATCTATTTATATTTTCTAACGCATTTTTTTTTAAAAATGTTCTGTTTTTTATCAATAAATTTAATAGATTAACCAATAATATTTTGTTTAAGCTTTTTTTTGACAAATTTTACTATAAAATTTCTAAATTATTTCAAGTGAATCCAAAAGTAAGAGTTCGTTTTGCTCCTAGTCCAACTGGCCCACTTCACATAGGTGGTGTTCGTACAGCATTGTATAATTATCTTTTTGCCAAAAGACATAACGGTACATTTATCCTACGTATCGAAGATACTGACCAAGTACGCTTAACCGAAGGCGCAGAGTCTTACATTGAAAAAACGCTAGAATGGTGTCAAATGCTGCCTACTGAATCGACTAAACTTGGCGGAGATTTTGGACCTTACAAACAGTCAGAGAGACGACATTTATATACAAAATATGCGAATCAACTGCTTGAAGCTGGCAAAGCATATTATGCTTTTGATACACCCGAAGAGCTAGACAGTATGAGGGCGGAGGCTATGGAAAAAGGGGAAATCACTAAATATGGTTTTCAAATCCGTGATAAAATGAAAAATTCTTTATCCTTATCGGACGAAGAAGTACAAGCACGTTTGAAAGCTGGTGATCCTTATGTTTTGCGGTTGAAAGTCAATCCAGATGAAACGATTATCTTCGAAGATATGATTCGTGGTTTGGTTCGCTTTAGTTCAGAGGAGGTTGATGATAAGGTTTTGATGAAAAGTGATGGAATGCCGACTTATCATCTTGCGAATATTGTAGATGATCATTTGATGGAAATCACGCATGTGATTAGAGGTGAAGAATGGCTTCCAAGTACGCCACTTCATGTTTTGTTATATCGTTATTTTGGTTGGGAAGATACAATGCCGAAATTTGCGCATTTGCCATTGATACTAAAACCATCGCCAGAAAGTTATATTACTAAGGCAAGTTTAGTGCCTTTAGCAGAGCGATTAACAGACGAGTTTTTTAAAAAAAATCCAGAGGTTCGCGCAGATTATCAACCGATTGCATTGGCATTTTTGAAACAGGTTTTTCAGGATAAAAAGAACATTGGCGCAAAGCTGAAAGAACGCAAAAAAGATAAACCAGAGAAAAAAATACTAAAGGAATTTTTGAAAGATAATTTGTTTGGTAAATTGAGTAAACGCGATGGCGATCGACTTGGTTTTCCTGTGTTTCCGTTAGATTGGCTCAATGTTAAAACGGCAGAAACAGCAGATGGCTTCCGCGAAAGAGGATTTTTACCAGAAGCATTGACTAATTTCTTAGCATTTTTGGGCTGGAACCCAGGGACAGAACAAGAAATTTTCACGATGGATCAACTTGTCGAAGCGTTCTCATTAGAGCGAGTGAACAAGTCGGGAGCGCGTTTTGATTTTGCAAAAGCGGCTTGGTTCAATCAGCAATATATTTTAAAATTGTCGGATGAAGCATTAGCTGATCGTATTAAATCGCAAGTCACCGATAATGGGCATGATGTGACGAACGAAACACTTGTCAAGGTTTGTTCGTTATTGAAAGAGCGCATTACAGCTTTGAGCGAATTTTGGGAACAAGGCTATTACTTTTTTGAGCCAGTCAAGGCTTATGATGAAAAAACAATTCGTAAAAAATGGAAGCCAGAAAACCGTGCTACTTTTGATCAATTAGTAGAAACGGTAAAGAATGTTGAGGCATTCAGTGCGGAGGAAATTGAAACAAAAGTCAAGGCATTTATCCACGATAATGAATTGAAATTTGGAAATATTTTACCAATTTTTCGAGTAGCTTTGACAGGAACAATGAAAGGGCCTAGTATTTTTGAAGTCGCTGAGTTATTAGGTAAAGATGCTGTAATCGAACGATTTGAAACGGCTTATACTGCTTTCGATCAATTTTAAATGAAACAACAATAACATATCATGGCAAAAAAAAGAAGCAAGAAAAAACAACCTAAAGTTCATGAAGACTTAAAAGGTTTTGAAATTAATATCAACGAATTTGGAGAAATCAAAACGTCTTATAATGCTAATACAATTAATGATTTTTTGAATAAAAATGTAGTTGATAAAAAATTGAAAGGTTTAGAAGATACAGAACCTTTAAACGAAGACAAAAACGAAGAGGAGGACAATTCTCTTTTTAATGAATAATTATATAATGTAGGGCAAAGGCATGCCTTTGCCCTACAATCCCCCTATGTAATAATTAATATAAAACAAAATCTGATCAATCACACAATGAATAAAAACAAGATAGATTATACATTAATACAAACACTTGAAGAACTACAAACTTTTTATGACACCCACAAAACCACTGAATGGATCGCTTTTGATACCGAATTTATCAGTGAAAAACGTTATTTCCCTCAACTTTGCCTCATACAGGTAGCCTCTGTACATGGCTATTTCCTGATTGACACTATAAAAATTAAGGATTTAAGTCCTTTTTTACCTTTAATTACGGATAGTAAAATTCTAAAATTAACCCACGCTGGCGCGAATGATTATCGCTTATTTTATCAACTGTATCAGGTTGTTCCTCAGTCTATTTTTGATGTACAAGTCGCAGCAGGTTTTGTCGGTTATCATTACCCTTCTGGTCTTTCTATCCTATTGAAAAATGAATTAAAGATTGACATTAATAAAAGTCAAAAAGTATCTAACTGGGCAGAACGTCCAATGAATGATAATCAAATTCAATACGCTTTAGACGATATTTTATATTTAGAACCACTGTTTAAAAGCATTCTTGATAAACTTAAAAAATTAGAACGAACCGCTTATGCATGGGAAGAAATGAAGAGCCTCGAAGCTAAAGAATATTACGAGGTCGATATCATTCGTAATATGATGAAAAGCTCTTCTCTATTAAGTTTGTCCCGTAAAAGCCAATTGTTTTTTATGCGCATGAGCAAATGGCGCGAAAGCGAAGCTCGAAAACAAAATGTAACGCGTAATGCTGTTTTGGATAATAAAATGATGGTTTATATCTCAAAAAGCGTTCATCAGGGCATTGATGCGCTCAAAACTC
>CAKZLL010000429.1 GCA_937125475.1 uncultured Saprospiraceae bacterium
CATAGTTTCGTATGCTTGTTCTCCAAAAGCATAATCCATGACTAGAATGATAGGTTTTTCGGCTTCCGTTTTATTTAATTGTGCTAAAATATGAGGGCTTACACTATTCTTATCAAACTGATGGGTATCGAAAACTTGAACAGAAAGACTTGTACCACTCGTGTCCTGTATTTCAAACATGCCGTTTCTTAGCGCTTCTTTTTTGACTTTTTTTCTAAGGTTAGCATTTTTTTCAAGGCTCAATTCTTCTGCAATATCAATGAGTTCTTGATTTTCAAAATAATCTTCTAATACGGTAGGTGCAAAAATAGCATTCATGACGCTGTGCAAATTGGCGCTAATAACATGCAATGGACGTTCGATTAGATTTTGTTCGTATAAATATTCTTTGATATTTCTAGCCCATTCTTCACCATGAATATGATGACCAACCTTTTCGCGCAGAGCAGAAGAAAACGAAATTTCTCGATCTTTCTGGTGTGTTGCTTCGTTCAATGAAATTTTGCCTAACCAATATACAATATGAAACAAACTATGGACGTGTTTGCTTTTTTCAAACTCTTCGCTTGCAGATAATGTTTCTTTGAAAGTACGTCCTAAAATTGAGCTTAAATAGGTATAAGCTACTTCTTTATTATAGGTTTCTCCTCTTTTATCTTGTTCTATGATTTTTTCTAACATGTGCCAAGCTCGACGAATTCTGCCTTTCGAGTCAATACTATTGGCCCGAATTTTCTCCGCTTCAACATACATAAAAGTAAGGTGCGTCAAAATATCATAAATATCACTTCGTCCTCTAGTGACTTCAATAAACATTTGAGAGTCGTCTACTCGATAACAATTTCTTCGGCGTTTACCTGCTTCTAGTGGTGTAAAAGAAGAATCTTCATAGCCTTCTCTGGAGATTAATTTTACAAATTGACACTCTTCAATTCCTTTAGGTAATCGCTCAAAAACATATAAAAGTCCTGATAATTCTACTCGTTCTGGATCTGCAATTGAGCCATATATTTCAGGTTGTAAAGTCATTAATGCTTCTATGAGTGCTTCGCCTGATACGCCTAATGGTTTGTAATTTCCTCTGATAAATAAATGGCGCATAGCTATATACAATCGTTCAATAGCGGCTCTTGATTCTCTGGCGCGAGTGCGCAGTTTTGATATTTTCTTCATTTTTTTTTTAATAAACCGTTAGGAGGTTTATTAATTTTTTTGATATATTGCAAATATTCTTAATGTATAATGTTTTTAAGAATTAATGATTAAATAAAAGATGGTTTATTCATAATTTTGTTGACAGTTTTTTTAAAAAAATTAAAAAATCATATAAGTTTTTTAAACGGTCTGACTTTTGTCCGTTATTAAAATAATAATCCTTATTTCTTAATAAAATATAAGATTACCACTAAAATTGAATTGGCTAAAAAAAATATTAGCTTATGGAACGTACCCAGGGCAAGATAGTTTCGATAAAGCAACAGCAATTTTCATAAATAAAGCTGCTTTTGCTACTATTCCGCTATTATTGGGGTATATGACGTATTATTTATCATCAGGACAGAATAAATTTTTTCTGATTTCTCATGCTATTTACATTACAACATCCTTTTTAGTCTTATATTTTCATTCCAAAAACGATTTCAATACTACGCATTGGGTTTTAGCTATTGGTTATACTCTAGCATTTGTTGGAACTTCAATTATGATTGGAGAGCAGAGTCAAGTAATCTATTTTTTGCTAGTTTCGGGTATTGGAGTAGGATTACTTTTTAAGAAAAAACGAACTAGGCTGATCTTTTTCCTATTTAATTTATTGGCTTTGATTAGCGTTCAAATCTATTTTTATTATCAACCAGAAGGACTTTTAGGTCTTTTTTTTCCTAAAGTTTTTAATATTATTAATGCAACATTGATTTTTTCTTTAGTTTACGTGATTATTGAAAATACGATTCATACCCGAGCAGAATATCAATCGGCATTGCTACAAAGAAATAAAGAAATTACCCTATTAAATGCTTCACTAGAGGAAAAAGTAAAGGAAAGAACCGCTGAAATCGCAGCAAAAAACGATGCTTTAGCTCGTTCAAATGAGGAATTGAGGCGTTTTGCTTATATTTCTTCTCATGATTTAAAAGAACCACTTCGCAATGTCATGGGATTCGTTCAATTAATAGAAAGAGACGTTAAGAAACAACGATACGAAAATCTGAATGAATACGCTCAATATGCTACATGGGGCGTGAAGCGATTAGATCGTTTGATTAATGATATTGCAATTTATACAGAAATTGAAACAAAAATTGAGACAAAGGAAAAAGTTAATTTACACGAATTATTAGCTAGAGATATTGTGAGTAATTTAGAGGCATTTACAAAAAAAACTAATGCAATTATTAGCCTTGAGCCAATGCCTACTATTCATGCGAATGCACAATTAATGACAATTTTATTTTTGAATCTCTTTGAAAATGCTCTTACCTATTGTGATAAACCACAGCCTAAAATTCAAATTTCCTACGAAGAAAAAAATAGTTTTTATACTTTTAAAATCGAAGATAATGGGATAGGAATTCCAGAGAAATTCCAAAAAGAAATCTTTACTATGTTCCGAAGATTAGATAATAATCAGCAGCAAGAAGGGTCTGGTATTGGTTTATCTATAGCTCAAAAAATAGTGGAAGGCTATGGTGGGCAAATTTGGGTCACTAGTACGCCTAAGATTGGCTCGTGCTTTTATTTTACTTTTCCTTGTTAAAAAAATTAAGCTTGTACATTGATTAACTTCATGACTTTTTGTTGTGAAATTGTAGGAACTGCCCCCGAATATGTTGCTACTAAAGAACCTGTTGCACAAGCAAATTGTAAAGCAGTTGATAAAGATCTGCCCGCCATAATTTTTGTTAAAAAACCAGCTAAGAACGCATCTCCGCTACCTACTGTATCTTTTAATATGACGGAATATCCTTTGGCTACGATTATTTTGTCCTCACTGTAAAGAATAGCGCCATTGCTTCCTTTTGTTAAACAAATCATTTTTAAGGCGTATTTTGATCTAATCGCCTTTATTAATTCATCTTCATTTGGGTTTGTTGTGTACCAACCTCCAATTATTTGCAATTCTTCATGGTTGATTTTTAAAATATCGGTTTGAGCCAGAAGCGATTCTAGTCGATTTCTAGTATAAAATGGTGGACGAAGATTAGCATCAAAAACCCTTAATCTAGCATGGGGTAATAATTTTAATAAGGTATTACGAGACTTATCATTTCGAGTTGCCAAGCTCCCAAAGACTAAAATGTCGGCTTCTTTTACTGCTTTTTTTGTGGCTTTATTATGTGAAATATAATCCCAAGCTATATCCTCTACAATTTGATACGTTACATCGTTATTGGCTTGAAGTATGACTTTAACGACGCTTGTTGGTTTTTTAGAATGGATTTGTATAAGAGAAGTATTAACACCTTTTTGATTTAAAAATGATAATAATTGAGCACCCAATTCATCATTTCCAACACAACTAATGACTTGCGAAGCAATTCCTAAATGATTAAGATGTACCGCTACATTCATCGGTGCGCCTCCTGGAATATTCTCAGAAGGTAATAAATCCCACAATACCTCTCCAAAACAAATGACTGATTTCATGTTATTTTTTATAAAAAAAGTTATACGCATTTGAATTGAGGATGACGTATAAATTCAAAAGAAAGATTTTATATGCGATATCTTTAATTGAAATGCCTATTATTTCAAAATACAAAATAAAAGAGGTTCATTGACAATTTTTGCCATTTTCGTCTAATGGGTCATGACCCACTGGATATATTGAAATGTTCATTTTGGCAAAAATTGTCAAAGAACCATAAAAAAAGACCTTATAGATAATTAAATCCATAAGGTCTTCCTATATTTTCTAAGTCCAGCGGTGGCTTGCCCCGTTGTTTTTCAAGAAGTTAGAGCAACGGGGCAAGCGCTGGACTTAAAGACAAAAATTATCAATGAACCAATTTTTTCAAGAAATCTTAGTAAAATCTAAAACATCTTACTGCGGCAAAATTGTAAGCTAATGTAAAACCAACAAACATATAAGAGTCGTTGTCTTGACTATTGCCTCTTTGACGACCCGATTCTCCTATGATACCATCAATTGAACGATCTGCAAGTTCTGCGGCAATATTGCCACGAGCTTCCGCCAAATCTTCCAAATCTGGATACAAACCACTCACATCATCCAAATGATCTGTAAATAAATATCTTGCACTCACCTCTAAATTGATACTCCATTCATAAGATATATCAAATTTAAAACCACCGCCATAGGCGAAGCCTGGTTGTAAAAGATTGTATTCATTTCCTCTAAATTGCCCTTCTGTGCCCAAAGGCTGTAAAGCAACCCAGCTATTATTGTAACGTGTTTCTGGATTAAACCAAAACATGGACATTCCTGCTAATAAGTAAGGCGTGAAAGAATGATCACTGGAACCGTGTTCGTATTTTAAGAAATTAAATTCAAATTGAGCAGTACCATCGAAAATATTAGAGCGAAAGCTCAAATTGCGTTGGCGTTGAAAAGGTTCATCAGAGAAAGCATCATCGCCACTAATTTCGCCATAACTAGCAGAAACCTTGAAAGATAAGCGACGGTTAAAATTAAAACGTGTCATCAAACCAAATCCGATATGTGGTTGATCAAAGCGACTTTCAGTATTAATATCGCCAAAAGAATAAGTCATGCCCATCCATCCGCCAGCTTCCCAGCTTTGTGCATTTATACTATAAAAAGAGCTAGTTAACAGCAGTAATATCAGTATCTTTTTCACAATTATTAGCTTTTAAGTGATTTTATATAAGTTGAATATCTCATTAATAGCAACGAAGATTATCCAATTTTATAGTCTATGTCAAAAATAAGTTTTTTAGAACGGTTAGTTGTCTTAAAAATAAGGAGAGTAATACTTTATTCTATATTTATATTATTTTTTGTTGTAATGTTTTATAAAAAACCTATTAGATTTCGTTTTTTTCACCTTTAAGATAACGAGTATTCCAATTAAGAATTGTACAATGAACTATAAATTTGGAAACTATCTATTGGGAAGCAAGATTCATTGTGCTTCATACTTTGTTTTTATAAAAGATAAACTATTAATTAAGTATTATCAAAACTCCTGCCAAGGAAAAGAGAAAGAAGAAAAAGGCTTGATGATTGAGGAGTTGTTTATCCATTACTTTTTATTCCATAAAGAACACATTGCTCTATGTTTGGAAACTCACCCAATGCAGGATGATCAAAAACCAGTTCTTTTTGCATTCCAATTTTTTTCATCACGTTTTCAGAAGGAACGTTCACGACTGGACAAACGGCTTTTATTTCCTTAATATTTAATCTATTAAAACCATATTCGAGACATTTTTTTGCGCCTTCTGTGGCAAAACCTTTGCCCCATGCACTTTGAGATAATCTCCAGCCAATATCAACACAAGGCGTGAAACTTGCCTCATAATTTTGGTAAGATAAGCCAATAAATCCGATAAATGCGCCATCTGATAATTGATCAACAGCAAAATAACAATAGCCTTTTTCGAGAAATTGATTATGCATTTTTTTGGCATGATTCGCAGTTTGTTCATAATCTGTGGTATTCGGAAAGAAACGCATGACTTCGGGATCAGCATTAATTTTAGCCATTAAAGGAATATCCGTTTCGAGCCAATTTCTAAAGCCAAGTCTATCTGATTTGAAAATATATTTGTCCATTTTGCCTTGTATTTTCTTTTACTTTTAAAATAACATAAAAAAACATTTTGAGTAAATGAATTGCATCAAATACTCAAAATGTTTTTAATTAAAAAATGTTCTAGTTAGAATGAAGTCTAAGTCGTAAATTCCGCTTCTAAAACACGAATGACGTGCATGATAGTTTCTTCTTCTAAATCGGTTCTGCGCACCAAAAAGTCTTTCGATAATTGCAAAACACTTTTAGCCGTATCACAGCCAATACTTTTCAACTCATCAATGATCCATCTGTCGATCTCATCTTTGAATTCATCCAAATCAACATCGTACTCGGCAAGGTCTTCCGTATCACGATAGACATCAATTTCATAACCTGTCAATTGACTTGCCAAACGAATATTAATACCACCTTTACCAATTGCTAAGGAAACTTGATCTGGTTTCAAGAAAACAGAGGCACGTTTTTCGTCCTCGTTCAATTCGATTTTGGTAATCGCTGCAGGTGTTAAAGAACGTTGAATAAGTAAACTTGAATTATTAGTAAAGTTAATAATATCAATATTTTCATTACGCAATTCTCTAACAATTCCGTGAATACGAGAACCTTTCATACCAACACAAGCACCAACAGGATCAATACGATCATCATAAGATTCTACCGCGACTTTAGCACGATTTCCAGGCATTCTGACAATACGTTGAACCGTAATTAAACCGTCTTCGATTTCTGGAACTTCTTGTTCTAATAATTTTTCTAAAAACTCATTAGCAGTTCTCGAAAGAATAACTTGTGGATTATTATTGCGCATTTTTACCTCGCTAATCACACCACGAACCATATCGCCTTTTCTGAAAAAATCCCCTCTAATCGTTTGATTACGTGGCATAATTAATTCATGGCCAGTGACATCATCCAAAACAAGAATTTCTCGTTTAAGAATTTGATGTACTTCCCCAAGAATAACTTCACCTACGCGCTCATTATATTTTCTATAAATTTCATCTTTCTCTAAATCCAAAATACGAGAAATCAACGTTTGACGAGCTGCCATGATCGCACGACGACCAAAGATCATGATATGAATTTGTTCATAACATTCTTCTCCAACTTCGTAATCCGCTTCGATTTTTTGTGCTTGAGAAATTGCGATTTGTGCATTATCGTCTTCTACAGTACCATCTCCAACGATTTCGCGCACTCGCCAAAGTTCCAAATCTCCTTTTTCGATATTAACAATAACATCGAAATTTTCATCAGAACCATATTTTTTTCTAATCAAGGTACGAAATACGTCCTCTAGCACTCGAACCATCGTAGGACGGTCAATGCTTTTTTTATCTTTGAAATCAATAAATGAATCAACTAAATTTACACTCATGATTATTGTTTATTTATTAAGTCTAGTGAAATGAATGAGCATGGCTTGTGTTTGTTCACAAAACGAATTGCTTTGGATATTTCACTACTTCTTTTTTTTAAAAGATATTTTAACTTTTACTTCTTTTATTGTTGTTTTTTCGATTGTTGCTTTCTGACGAACTTTTTTCTTTTTCTTAGGATTGGTAGATTTGACCATTTCTTCAATGACAAGGTTTGTTTCATTCACTTCTAATAAAACGCCTGTTCGAGTAGAATTATCTAATAATTTTAATTCTACATCTCGATTGATATTTTTGCGATATTGTCGATCGAGTTTCAATGGTTTTCCTACTCCATGAGAAGAGACATCTAAAATATATTTTTCCCCAAACCAATTTTCTTCGTCGATATGAGTTTGGAGATATCGGTTTATTTTTGCTGTTTGGCTAATCGTTAAACCGTTATCACCATCTAAAAATATCTCTAATTTTTTGTTGGTTTCGTTGAATTTTAAATCAACAAAAAACAAATCTTCAAAGCCCTCATCTTTAAACTTCTCCTCTAACAATTTGATTACTTTCTCTTCCATGTGAAGACCTATATTATATTAATTATTGCTAATAAAGTTTATTTTAGGGATCGCGCAAAAAATAATCTCCCCATCTTGCTATGACTTTTACTTTTTACTGGGTTGCCTTTTTCTTACATAGCTCGCTATGCCGCGTAAAAAGCGCCTTGTAAAAAATAAAATTCATTACGCAATCTTG
>CAKZLL010000430.1 GCA_937125475.1 uncultured Saprospiraceae bacterium
CTATAAGGTAAGATGTATGATCTTCTTTGAAAATGATTGTGGAAAAGGGAAAAGATTATTTTTTATAAACTTCTGTTAATGGAAAGGTGTCAGGAGCGAGGAGTCAGGTGTCAGAAAAAACAGACTATAAATATTTTTGTCTGACATATTGCTTCTGAGGTCTTCTTCAAGAATACGGAATAAATAATGATATTATCCAATCCCACAATGATTTTTAGAGAACTATATAATATATTTTTTTTTAAATTAATCACACACAAAAAATCATTAGAATGAGAAAAATGATTATGCTCGTAGCAGTTTGTCTAACATTATCATCTTGTACGCCAGAACTTCAAAAAGTACTGACTGATGTGTTATTATCAGAGGAATTGACTTCAGATCAAATCGGAATGGGGCTAAAAGAGGCTTTGACAAATGGAATTTCAAAAGGAGCTGACCAGACTTCTAAATTGGATGGTTATTACAAAAATTCAGCTATAAAAATTCTATTTCCGCCAGAAGCTAGAAAAATTGAAAAAAAATTAAACGATCTAGGTTTAGGAAGTTTGACAGAAAAAATGGTCGAAAAATTGAATCGCGCGGCTGAAGATGCAGCAAAATCAGCTAAACCTATTTTTGTTTCGGCTATCAAACAAATGACGATCAAAGATGCGATGAATATTTTAATGGGTGAAAAGAATGGAGCAACTGGTTATTTGAAAACAACTACATCAGATCAATTGTACCAAAGTTTTAATCCTGTTATTAAAAACTCATTGAAAAAAGTGAAAGCATTAGATTATTGGGATGATTTAATTAATAAGTATAACAAAATTCCTTTTGTTGAAAAACTTAATCCTGATATCAATGATTATGTTACTCAGAAAGCAATGGATGGTCTTTTTCACATGATTGAAAAAGAAGAAGGTTTGATCAGAAAAGATCCAGTCGCAAGAACTACGGATTTACTTAAAAAAGTATTCGCTAAACAAGATAATAAGTAATGGACAATTGATAATGGACAATTGATAATGCCTAGATTGGCGTGTTTTAATTGTCCATTGTCAATTATTTATTGTCCATTAAGACTTCTCTTTTTTCCATATTAATTCTGGGATTAGAGTATCTTTTTTGATAATTTCTGCGGTGTGGAGATTGAAAATGACACTTGACATCATTTTGTTGCTTACCCAACCATTCGTAGCCCATTCTGTGCTATGAAACCATCGCTCAACATCCTTTAATTGTTGTCCATAACGCTCACTGACTAACTGTATGCTTTGCTCTGCTTGTTGCATGAAATTATCACAAACCTGATGAATAACAGTCAACATAATGTCAATATCAGTAGGTTGATCAGCTAAAACCTTATCCGTCGCAGCAATAACAAAACAAGGCCAAGGTGTAATAAATTCGCCAATTCGCTTCAATTTGCCAGCATTGATATATGGTTTGGTTGTGAATTTTTCCCAATAAAAAACATCAGTTTCTAACGCATCGAGAGATTGTAAAGCACCATCCAAGTTTTTAATCACAACAAATTGATCCTCAGCAATTTGTTTCGATTGACTATTCGCATCAACAATCGCCATGAGATGAGAACCCGAACCAAAACGGCTAATCGCATATTTTTTATTATAAATATTAGGATAATAATTCAATGGATTATTAACACCTGTATGAATGCCCCAAATCAAAGGCGTTTTGATATAAGGACTAATAATTTTGCTAGGATTACCTTTAATAATATCCGTGATAATACCTTCGGTCAATAAAATACAAACGTCGATTTCATTATCGCGTAGGGCTTTTGTCATTTGTCCTGTACCACCTTTGAAAAAAGTCCATTCTACTTGAATGCCTTTTTGCTCAAATAATCCTTGTTCTATTGCTAAATGAATAGGTAAGTTGAAGTGTTCAGGAACTCCGCCAATTCTAATTGTCATAATTCTTTTTGAAAATAATAGATTTGTACGACGGTTAGTGATTTACAAAATTAAATTTGCCTATTGTAGGAAATTAAGTAGCCGCTGTACAAGTCTAATAAATATATGTTTGGTTATTCCCCAAATAAATTATCGTCTGTTTTTTTACTTAATCGCTCTTCTTCCGTTTGCAAAACGATGAAAATGAAACGAATAAAAGTAGTAATGCCAATGAAAACAAAATAAGCAATGGTCAGTGTCAGATAAATCCAGCGGAAACTGCCAGCATCATTAATAGGTGTACCCGAAAAAAGATAAGCGAATCCAGACGCACTAATAACTAATCCAATGAAACTGAAAATTGAATCTCGATAGTAAAACATCATATTTTTAGTAGAAAAACTATTAATGCTATTAAATACCGAATACATCAAAATAAATGCGCCCGCTGTTACCCACGGCAACTTTACACCGCCCTTCATCCATCCGATAGAAGATAATAAAGTGCCTAAAATCATAAAACTTAATGCACCCAATAACGCAAAAATAGCTTGCTTATAAGGATGGATTTCTTGAATATAGATCGATTTATTACTCATATTCTCTATTTTTTATTTAAAAAAAAGAAGCCATAATTCATGCTAACTTAGGCATTTTCAATTCTTTATTTTCAATTATCAACTAAATCCCCTCGTCCGATAAATTTCCAATTAGAGGAGAAATAGACTTTTGTTTTGGTAAATTCATTGCCTAAACCTAAAGCTTTAGCGCGATTAGTTGTAAGTCTAAACTTTAAATTAAAGTCATTTTTGAACTTAAATGTTTTCAAAATTGGGTAATAATTTTTAATGGAGAATTTAAAAGTATATTTATTTCTTTTAAAATGCCTAAAGGAAATATCTAATTTTTCGCCCTTCATATTGTATATTGAAAATATATTATTCTCGCGAACAATAGCAATTTTCTTGAAATCATAAAATGCTTTTTGCTGGGTTTCTTTTTTATTAATA
>CAKZLL010000431.1 GCA_937125475.1 uncultured Saprospiraceae bacterium
TTTTCTTTTTGAAAGATTTTTGCAAACACATGATATTCGCTTTTTTTATATTATCAAAATTTATTTTTAGTAGTGAACAAAATTTCAAAACACAATTGTTTTCTGATTACTAGTTCTCCATTAAAATGATAGGCTAAACTAATATATAAAAACCATTTTAACATTTTCTAATATGACAAAATATTATGCCCTCTTTTTATTGGTATTAAAAAAAGGATTCGTCAATTTTAATGCCATTGGTTGTTTTTCAATCGATTTATTACTTTTAGAACGACTATTTAAACGTTTTAGTTCTCTTTTAATTTGGTCAAATATATATTTTTTATATAATTTATTCTTTATGGAAGTAAAAAAATATCATATTTGTATTTTAGTCATTTGATCGTCAGAACAATTTAGTCAAATAAGATCAATGTTTTATTTATTTAAAAAAAACTTATATTTGAAACATCTTATTTTTTATAAACATTAAAAATAATTTATATTTGTATTATATTGCTTTTAAGCAAGATAAAAGCAAGTTCAATCACTAACTTTCATTATCTAATTATAAATTTGATAAAAATCCAAAAATTAATAAATAGAAATTTAAATAATTATTGGTTCTGAACAAATTTACTAGAAACGCAATTATCCACATTACTAAGGAAAATAATTGCACAATCAATTAAAAGGCTATGATAAATAAATTAACCTTAACCTTCATTTTATTTGTTGGTTTTATGATATGTAGTGTGAGCTCTTTCGCACAAAAAGAAACATTAGTCAGTGGCGCTGTGAAAGATGCCATTACAGGCGAACCAATTATTGGGGCGACTTTTATTGTTAAAGGTCGAGTCATTGGAGATAATACAGGTTTGGAAGGAACATTCAATTTTGGTATCAACCTTGAGCCTCCTTTTACCCTCATCTTTTCTGCGGTTGGCTACGAATTAAGAGAATATGAAATTACAGAGACTACTCAAATATTAAATGTCAAGTTACGTACTAAAATGATATTTGATATTCCTAATGTCAGACAAGCAGCTCGACAAGAGGAAAGTCTCTTGCAATCGACTGTTTCTGTACAGAAACAAAATACGGAAGATATTAGAAGTAGTCCTTCTGCTCATTTCTATGATGGTTTAGGAGATTTGCGTGATGTTCAAATGATGAATAATAGTTTGACTTTTCAGGCTTTAAACATGCGCGGTTTTGCTTCTACGACTAATCCTCGAATGCTTCAATTGATCGACGGTGTAGATAATTCCTCTCCTAGTTTAAATTATGCTTATGGTAATCTTTTGGGTGTTTCGCCATTAGATGTTCCTGAATTAGAGTCGATTTCTAGTGCATCATCTGCTTTATATGGCCCAAATTCGACGGATGGTGTTTTATATATGACAACCAAAAGTCCGTTTGACTATACTGGTTTAAGTGCGATGATGAAAAATGGGATTTCAATGCAAGACGCGGCTGGTACAAATCCTTTTATTGAAATGGCGTTTAGATATGCAGAGAATTTTAGTGATAATTTTGCGCTAAAATTTAACGCGGCTTATTTGAGAGGTACGGATTGGCAAGCGAATGATTACACTGATGCAGATGCAGATTTACTTTTTAATCCAGAAAAAGGGCGCTTTGTTAATCCTGCATATGACGGTGTTAATGTTTATGGAGATGAATATACTAGGCTTTTGCCGATTGTTACAGATGGAAATATAGAACATATTAGAGTAGCACGAACAGGATATGAAGAAGAAGACTTGAATGATTTATTAGCGGAAAGTTTCAAATTTGATGTTTCTGCAATTTATCGTACAGATCTTTTTGATATTATTGCACAATATCGTTTGGGTTCTGGTAATTCTCAGGCTCAGTCGTTTAGTAGATACAAATTAAAGGATGTCTCTATGCAACAAATCAAGCTAGAGGTAGTAGGTGCTGATTTCGCTATAAGAGGTTATAGTACGAGTGAAAATGCAGGAAGTTCTTATGATATGCAGTTTTTGGGTATGAATTTAAATCGAGGCTGGAAATCTGACAATGATTGGTTTGCTCAATATAAAGCAGCATATGCTGGTGAGGTAGATGCGGCTTGGCTAAACGATCATAATGCAGCAAGAACTTATGCTGATCAAGGCAGGTGGTTGCCTGGTTCTGAAACCTTTGATACTATGCGAGATAGTTTGAGTGCGATAACAGATTTTGCTACAGGTGCTCAAATAGCTAATAATAGCCGTTTATATCATGGTGAAGCAATGTATGACATGAGTAATTTGCTAGGTGAAGCAGTTAATCTAGTTGGAGGGGCTCATTATAGAATGTATCAATTAAGCTCTGAAGGTCAGTATTTTAATGATGCTGATGGCTCAATTAATGTTTCTGAATTTGGTGTTTTTGTACAAGCATCTAAAAAATTGTTAGACGATCGCCTTCAAATTTTATTGGCTGCTCGTTATGATAAGAATAGTAACTTTGAGGGCAATTTTAGTCCTAGAGCATCTATTGTTTATTCTAATAATAAAAGGAAAGAGCATAATATTCGCGTGACTTACCAAATGGGTTTCCGCACTCCGAGCAATCAAGCACAATATTTAGCACTTAATGCTGGCTCATTTAATGTCGTCGGAGGCGCACAGGATAATATAAATACTTATTCAACTGATATTAATTATGCAGTCAATGACTCGACAACAAATACAGCAACAGTAACTGGTGAAAATGTATATAATAATTCTTATACACAAGCATCAGTTCAAAAATATGGAACAACGAGAGACGCTAATGATTTAGTTGCGGCTTCTCTTTCTGTACTTGCTCCTGAAAAATTAACTTCTCTTGAAGTTGGTTATCGTGGTGTTTTCAATAAAAGATTATTCCTTGATGTAGCTTATTTCCGCAATGAGCATACTAATTTGATATACAATACTAATGTCGTTCATCCATTAATAGGAAATGTAGGGGATGCTTCTGGTGTTCAAGATATTGAAGATGGACATACTAGTAATTTTCTATTATATGCGAATAGTAATGGAAAAGTAACTGCTCAAGGTATTGCAGCTAGTTTTAATTTATTATTAGATTTAGATTTTCGTTTATTTGGAAATTATAATTTCACAAATTATAGCTTAGGCGAAAGTGTAGCAGCAGCAGAAATTCCTGGTTTCAATACACCAGAAAACCGTTTTTCTGTTGGATTGGGTAATGCAAATATTTTTAGAGGCATTGGTTTCAAATTAAGTCATCGTTGGTCAGATGCTTATATGTGGCGTTCTGCTTTTGGTACAGCCGAAATTCCTGTAATTAATTCCACCAATATTCAATTCACTTATACTGTACCTGAAACAGCAGTTCATATCAAAGTCGGTGGTTCTAATATTTTTGGAAATGAATATCGTACAGCTTATGGTTTGCCGAATATAGGCGCACAATATTTTGTACAATTAACTTTTAATGAATTTTAAAAAAAGGAACTTAAATATATAGAATACAGTTATAAATTATAGCCGTATTAAAAAAGGAAGCTTTATTCAGAGCTTCCTTTTTTATTGGCTATGTTTTGATTTTTCCAAATTTTTATTTACTTTACAATACAAATTAGAACTTTATAGCTTGATATAATTTGCAAATTAAATATAATTTTTTTCTATTAAATCCTGCCAACACACTGGCAGCTAAAACCTTTATAATTATGATAGATTGGTACATGACGGTATTAAAAAAGTATGCAGTTTTTGAAGGCCGTTCAAGAAGAAGTGAATATTGGTATTTCGCTTTAGGAAGTGGAATCATTTCTATGATTTTAACCTTCATTGATGGCGCTTTGTTCGGATTAGAAGGTGTAGGCGTATTGAGCAATGTTTATTCTTTAGCCGTTCTTGTCCCTGGAATTGCTGTAGCAATTAGAAGAATGCATGATGTAGGTAAAAGTGGATGGTTCATTTTGATTCCTTTCTACAACCTATATTTAACAGTTCAAGATAGCCAGCCAGGAACAAATGAGTATGGTCCAAATCCAAAAAATCCTGAGTATGACATGACTGATCACTTAGTTGACTAGTTCATCTAATCGACTTTCAACACCAAGGAAATAATCCTATTTAGAGTAAAGGCATGCTTTTATTCTAAATAGGATTATTTTTTATTTCCCACTTTCTTAAATAGTTTGGTATAAAAGAAAGGCACTATTAATCTAAAAAAACAAACGCTCTCTCTAAAATTCGTTATCTTTAATAAACTAACTTCTATGAGCTAATAAGGTTTAATAAAAAATTTAAATAAAAGTCATTATGAAAATCGAAGGAAAAATAGCCTATCAAAACTTAGGCAGTGGATTGTGGGGAATTATCAGCAATGATGGGCAAAGATATGAACCCGTTAATATGCCTGAGCAACTAAAATACGAAGGCAGAAGCGTTTCGATCACTGCCAAAAAATCAAATGGTTTCTCTCTTTTTATGTGGGGAACACCTATTTATATCACTGCTTTTCATACTTTATAACCTTATAACATAATACACTTGTAACATTGTATATTCTTATCCGTATTAATAAAAGAAATTAATAAGAATATACATACTATAAAAAAATAAAATGATAGCATATATTTATACCATGAGCTACATTGTTGCGACAGTTGGCTTAGTAGCTTGGTTTATTTTTCAAAAAAACAAGATTGGTCGTCAAGCAAGTATTGTCTTTTTTCTAGGACTTACCGCTTATTTAGGATCATTGTGGTTATCTCCACTCAATATTCCAATGAAGGGATTTACACTCATGCGTGATTTAGGTGTTATGGCAGGTGTCGGTGTTTTATTTAGTATTTTTAGGCATAATCGTTTTATTGCTGCTGGTGCTTTTGCCCTCCTAGTTTTTGGTTTTGGTACATTTTATATAGAATTACTTCAAGAAACAATTCCTAATAATCGACTTTTTCAAGAAGAAACAAGTATAGAAATAGACGAAGATGGCGAATTATTAATTGAAGTGAAAGAAGGCTATCAAATCGAGCAAATCAACACATTAATCGAACAATACGAATTATCTTATCAAGTCGCTTTTAATCAAATGGCAAGTCCTGACATCACGGATTTAGATGATTATTACGTCGTTAATATCCCAAATAATCAATTGCCTTATATAGCCAAAATCAAAGCTGATTTGCTCGCAACATCAGCAATAGAATATATAGAAAATAATGAGATCATCCGATTAGATGATCAAGAAGGACAAATCACAACTACCAAAAAACCAATAATTTTAAATGATCCACTTATTCAAAACCAATGGGGATTTGAAAAAATTAATGCAATTGAAACCCATCAATTACTAAAAAATAGTAAAATTAAACCTAGCAAAAGGGCTTTGATCGCTATTCTTGACACAGGAGTAGATTCCAAACATGAAGATATCAAAGGTAACTTCAAATCTATTAATAAAAAATACGATTACGACAAACAAGCACATGGAACACATTGTGCAGGTATTGCAGCCGCAGTTTCTTACAATGGAACGGGTATTGCTTCAGTCGTTGGAGATAACAAATTTGTTCAAGTTACCAGTGTAAAGGTTTTAAATGATAATGGTTTTGGTTCTCAAAAAACGATTATCAAAGGTATTTTGGAAGCTGCGGATAATGGAGCCGATGTAATTTCGATGTCTTTAGGTGGTCCATCAAGTGATAGTAGACAAAAAGTCTATAAAAAAGCATTTGATTATGCTAAAAAGAAAGGAGCAATTATAGTAGTTGCGGCAGGTAATTCGAATGCAAATGCAAAAGATTATGTCCCAGCAGGTGTTGAAGGAGTGATTTCGGTAAGTGCCGTTGATAATAACTTAGATAGAGCTGTTTTTTCTAATTACATTTCAGATGTAAAAATGGGTATCGCAGCACCAGGGGTAGATATATTTTCTACATTACCGAATAATAATTATGGCAGTTTTAATGGTACTTCAATGGCTTGTCCTCATGTTGCAGGTGTACTTGGGTTAATGAAATCCTTACAACCTAATTTGACGACGCAAGCAGCTTTTGATATTTTATCAACAACAGGTATTAATACCAAGTCAACTTCAGAAACGGGGAAATTTATTCAACCCAATGCTGCTCTTCAGGCAGTTTTAAATAAATAGAGACTGCTTATATAGTATTACTTAAGTATATAGCAAAATCAATTTTAAATAATATTCGCTGAATATCAATCAGTATTCTTTAGTTTTTTTTGAAAAAACATTATGTTTATTCCATTTTTTTCAAAAAAAGATGGAATAAACATAAAAAAAACTAATTTTATATGATTTTTCAAAAAAAAGTGGACTAATATACCAATATATTTAATAATTATATTGTTCTTTGTAGTCTCAAACGATTTTATTTAGAGTTGTATTATTCTTAGTATCTATTTAGAGTTTTACAATTTGAAATATATTTCAAGTTTTCCAATTAAGTGAAAGCAAAACATGAGGAAAGTAATAAATAATAAAAGACTTAAAGGATATAGCATTAATTAGTAATATTCCATTTCCGTCCCACTTTTTTGTTCCAATTTTCTAGTTTTAAGTTTGATTTTTCAAAATATGATCTTTTAGTAAACTATAATATATATTACTAGAGATATTTTTTTTCAATTATAAATTTTTATTATGAATATTTTTGTTGCAAAGCTAGCCTATGAAACTACTAGCGAAGATTTAAAAGAACTTTTCGAACAGTACGGAAATGTTTCTTCTGCAAAAGTTATTTTTGATCGTGAAAGTGGTCGTTCAAAAGGATTTGGCTTTGTAGAAATGGACAATGATGATGAAGCAAGATCTGCTATCAATGCTTTAAATGAAAGTGATCTTGATGGTCGTGAGATCGTTGTGAAAGAAGCTGAAGATCGCGGAAATCGCGGTGGCGGTCGTGGTGGAAATCGCGGTGGCGGTGGTTACGGTGGAAACCGTGGCGGCGGTGGTTACGGTGGCGGTGGCTACGGTGGCGGCGGCGGTGGTTACAATCGTAATCGTTACTAGACCAATATATTTTAATGTTTGATTTTTTCAAATATTAATTAAAAGAGGAATAAACAAATGTTTATTCCTCTTTTTTTTATTAGTTCGCTTCTCATTTCATTCATTCAGTATTCAAACCATCTTTATAAGCATCAACTTGCTTCAACCAAGCTCTAGCCTCTTTAAATGTCATATATGGTACACCTAAATTTTTATGAACATAAGTTCCAACCTTAAACATGATTGTCCATTGATTAAGTAAATCTTTATAAGTATCCCAAAGCGGATAATTAGGGTCATAAATATGAGCTGGCTCCGCCCCTACTCCATTAAATTCCATCACTTGAATATTTTTCCCATTCTTCAAATCCTCAATTGAACTACATTTTAAATCAAAACGTCCAAAATAAACACCTTCCATATTTTTGACCATATCATCAAAAACCAGTTCCATGCGTTCATCAATCAAATGGTTTCCATTCAAAAACATCGTTCCTTTAGCATGATTTCCAATTGAAACTAATTCTAATGTTTTACCTTTAGGTAAAATTTCAGTCATTCGATCACCATATTTTTTTTGTAAAGGCTTCCATTGCAAAATAGCCCTTGAATTTTGCCAAATCAATTCTTTCATAGTAGAAACTCCATCTCCTGTAACAGAAAGAAACTTTTTAAGTGTTACTGAAATCACTTTTCCGCGCTCTTCATTCGGATAACGATAATACATTACAGCTAATTCCTCCTTCAAGGTAATGAAAGGTTGAATAATAAAATCGATTTGATTTTCTTTCAGAGCTGTTACCAATTCTCTTTCTTCTGTAATTTTTTGAACTAATAAACCTCTTTCACCAACATCTGGCTTAATAATAATTGGGTAATTTAGCTCCTCTTTTTTGATCAAGGCAATCACAGCTTCTGCACTTGTATTCGCTTTTATAAAAAGGCTTTTAGGTTTATAAATATCATCAACCAAATCTAAAACCTTTATTTTCGATTCTCCCATTAAACCGCCTGTTTCAATATTCGGATTTGCCGCCGTAAAAAAGAAAAACGATCTTGCTCGCGCAGCTAAATATAGGTAATAAGGAACAACAGGCCAATAAGTTGCCCACATTGGCCAATATTCCTTATTTAGTAATTTGATAAAAAATGGATTGGTACGAAATAGTTTACCTAACATAATAGTATGATATAAAGATTTTAAGATAAGGAAGTTCTTAATAAAGAATCGGCTAAAAATTGTGTAATAGTTTTTCTCACGCTAAACAAAAATAAAAATATTGTTTGAATTGTTAAGCTAGGCGATCCTATTATTATGTCATAATCCCGATCTTTCCTACTATAAACCGCCCATTAAAAAAAGTTAAATCTTATTAAGATTGAAGCGAAGTCAAGCTTTCTTTGTATATTTAAAAATCATTCTCTTTTGAATTCTCCTACAATGAAGCGTTATTTTATTATTCTATCCTGCATCATGGGTGGACTAACTTGTCAGCACCCAGAACAAAAGGCTAAACAAGTCGCTTTGGTCAAACATCAATCTATGGAAATTGAGGTTAAAGATCTCAATGCCTCTAACTATCCTTGGTATAATCGACTAAAATCTAATAACACGCTTTCTAAACGAATTGCTTTACCACAGGATTTTGATCGAATCCCTGTTGACGAAGGGTCTTTTGGAGATTGGTTACGCAATTTACCACTCCGAAAGCCTAATTCTAAGGTGTATTATTATAATGATGATGAAAAATTCACACAAGAAATTCATGCCGCTGTTGTTGACATTGATATTGGTGATAAGGATTTGCAAAAAAGTGAAGATGCTGTGATTCGGCTTTGGGCAGAATATTTATATAGTCAACAAAATTATGAAAGCATTATTATTCCAACGGAAGAAGACACATTAATCTTTACAGATTATTACACGGATCAACCTAACTATGCACAGTTTAGAAAATTCCTTAACCTCGCTTTTGAAAAAACCACGCCTTATTCCTTCAAAAAAAGTCTGGAAGTTATTAAAATAAAATCATTAAAAATTGGGGATATTTTTGTTCAATCTAGCCCTCCTGGTCATGCTGTAATTATAGTTGATATGGCTAAAAATGAAGCAGAACAACGCATTTTTTTACTGGCTCAAGCCTTCACACCTGCCCAAGATCTTCATATTCTTAAAAATTTTGATAATGCCTCAACCCTTGGATCTTGGTATCCTACTAATTTTGGTACGACGCTCTATACGCCCGAATGGGAATTTTCAAGTAATGATATAAGAAGGATGAAGCATTAAATTCCTTAAAAAATAATCCCCATAATGTTTATTTATAAAAACATTATGGGAATCTAAAAATATATTGATATAATTAATAACACATCAACTTGGGCATTATCAATTATCAATTAAACTCCAATTGTCTTTTTGAAGTTGCGCAATGATTTTGATACCACGATGTCCCCAGATCGGATGATTGACACGAGACAATTGCTCTGCCATTTCCATCGCTTTGAGTTCTGGCGAAATATCCATTTCTTTCGACTTTTGAAGTAGGTGATGAGAAAAATCGTAAACTTCTAAGATTTTTTCTTCAATTGTATCTAGCAAATAACCATATTGTTCATTCGCACAATTCACAATTCCCATTCTATTAATAATAAAATCGGGCAAATACAAAATACCTCTCTCATGCAATGCTTCTGCATGTGCTATAGAATCTTTAAGCTGATTATTGGCTGCTCCTGCTATTAATTTGACTTTCAAATTTGGAATAGTCTCGTCATTTAAAATCGCTCCAATAGCACAAGGTGCAAAAATATCAGCTTCTAAACCATAGAAAGTCGTGATGTCTTCTTCAATTTGGACTTGATCCGTTGTAAATTTTGCTCGAATAGCCGATTTTGTCACGTCACTAATATCAAAAACCGTCACTCGACCACCAGCTGCAACTATTTCTTCCATCAAAGCCCAACCAACATTACCTGCTCCTTGAAGCAAAACATGTTTTCCTGAAAGGTCAATTACTGTTTTATCTGCTTTGCCTTCCATAAAATGAACACCAGCCAACAATCCCATAAACACACCTCGCGCAGTAAAACCACTTGGATTTGCACTTCCTCCAATCTCTTCAGGAACGCAAGTTGTGTAACGATTGTGAGCATGAACGATTCTTAAATCATTTGGCGTTACATTCATATCTTCCGCACAAACATAAGCGCCATTCAAACTAGCGATAAAAAGACCAAAATGTTTAAAAACACGTTCGCGCTTTTCGCCAGCCAATGCTCTAGGATGTTCGTTAGGATGAATAATACTTTTTCCGCCTCCCCACCAAAGTCCAGCGCAAGCATTCTTGTCATTCATGCCTTTTGCCAAACGTAATGCATCCGTAAATAAGTTTTCTACTGTAGGATATTGTTTTAAACGTGTTCCACCTTGCCCTGCGCCTCGATTAGTTCGATGAATCGCAACAACGTAAAGGCTTCCTGTTTCTGCTTCTATTTCCCAAAAAACCCCCTCGTGTTCTTTATAGTCAGGCGAAGTTTGTATAAATCGGAATAAAGGAAGAAACGCATCATTGGAAACGATTAACTTTCCATCAAGGTTAATCACATAACCTTTTTTCAATCCCTCAGCCTCCATAAATTGAATAAATTCTTGTGGAGAAATTGATGTTGATTTCATATTTAAATAATTGAATAACTCTGCTCTAATTTGCAAAATGCCATAAAATATTTGATAAAATTAGGACTAGATCACGAATAAGATTAGTTAATTTTTTATTGATAAATTGGTTATCAAGCTTATTTTCTAGCGTTCAGTATTCGTAATCAATTATCCTATTGCAAAGTAAATAAAAGTTAGGAAAGGTGAAATGTTTTTTAACAAAAAGATGATTATATTTTATAATATATGTCCGCTTTTCAGAATCATTGTTTAATAAACTTTTTTTTTCCTAATAATAGGAAAACAATTTCACATTTATCTTCAATAATAAACTGAATCTAAAGATTTGCAAGTTACGGGTATAAGTTTCCTGATTTTGAGCAATCTTAGTATTCCCTATAAATATTCGGCATAAGCTTGTTTATATGCAGTAAATTCTTCCTCAGACATTTCTATTTTTGTTGCTGTTTTTTTCGGATCTATTCCTTTCTCTTTTAAGAATTTTAAAAATAAAAAATAACGATAATCATGCATTGGCAAACCGATCAATGCATCATTCAATTCATTTTCCAAGCTTTCTAATTCTTGTTTTTCTATTTCTCCTAATGCCGTTTCTGAGTGCTTTAAAGTATTATAGTAGTCAACTTTTTCTTGCCACTTTTTTTGTAACACTCTCGGAAGATCAAAATAATTTAAAACAGTAGAATTTACATTTATTTTATCCACAGATTCGCGTGGACTAGATTTTAATTGAGCTTTATTATCTTCAAAATACAGCTCTTGAATTTCATTAACATCTTGATCCAAAATTGCCAAAGGAGAATGAGATGAAATAATAAACTGAATATTAATAAATGTTTCTTTCAATACATTTATTAATTTAATTTGCCATTTTGGATGAGTAAATCGGTCAATTTCATCTAAAAAAACAATACCATTTTCTTTTGTAAAATCGCTTGTTCCAGCATAAGCATCGGCTAATCTCTGAATTAAATAACCAATCCAACCGATTACTTCCTTAAAACCTTGACTAAGCAAACGAAGCGGAATTCCATGAGGTGAATTAGGTGTCCTGATCCAAATTTCTAGCGGCGTAATACTTTTCACTTGCTGAAATTGAACTTTATAGCCTATTATTTTTGATATAATTCTAAAGGTTTGATTTATAATTTTTTGCGCTCTATTTTTGGCGTGGTCTGTTGTAGCGTTTAGAGCATCATTATTCAAATTAGCGAGCCAATCCGAAAAATGTAATAACCGATTATCATCTACATTATTAATCAAAGGAATTAAATCTTCGATATGAGCCTCTTGTAATGGCTCTAAAGGTGCTGAAATTGAGGCATCAATTGTTCGATGAACTTGTGGAAAACCAATAACTAGGGTTTTCAGATTATACGATCCCGAAAGCAAATTTGAACCCGAAGATTGAAAAATCGCTTTAACCGCTCGCCCATTATCAACAGGCATTAAATTTATAGTATTCGTAATCGTTTCTCCATCAAGTTCGAATTCTAATTCAATTTTTCCGCTTTCTCGAATTTCAAGGTTGTCTTTCAAACCTTGTATTCTAAGTAGGTCTTTAACTTTTTCTATCTTAATTTTATCATGATCAGAACCAATCAAAGCCAATGCAATAGCTCTTAAAATCGTACTTTTTCCTGTTCCATTCTCACCGACCAAACAAGTTAATCGCTCTGAAAAGGAAATTTCTAAATTATCAAAATGCCCAATATTATGCAACTTGAGCTGTTTAATCTGAATTTTTGAATGATAATCTTTCATCAAACCAAACATTTGCCCAGTCAAATTTGATAAAGATCTATACCCTCGCATTTGCGTTCTATGATTGGCTTCTATGTATTTTCGAGTTTTCAAGACGCTTTCCATCTTCATCAAATTCATATCTACATCCTTAATTGTTCCTGCTTCGGGCATAAAAACAAAGTAAGGAATTTGATACTTCTTAGCTTTTTCTAAAACCTTTTGTAGCAATCTCGAATTTTCATGAACATCATAAGCCGCTATTACAAATAGTATGGAGATATTTTTCGTGATTTGATCAATTTGATCAATTAATTCATACTCTTTTTCTTGTTCTTCAAAAACAGTTGTGAATGCCTGAGCAGACTCTTCTTTCAAATGAGGTAATTGTACATTATTTAAAATAAAAACCTTGTTGATTCTAATCACATCTGGCGGAAGGACTTGGTTTTTTAGTATATAATCAATTAATTTTTGTGGTTCATTTTCACTAATATGATCTGTGTTAGGAAGTAATTTATTTCCTGCTAATTCTAATTTTTTAAGGTTTTTGAGATTTTTAATTTCTTTGGGAAGATGCGTTAAATTATTATCACACAAATCTAAAGTCGATAGATTTCTTAAATTTCCTATCTCTTTAGGTAGTTTAGTTATTTTATTTCCATCCAATCTCAGAGAAACCAATTTTGTCAAATCACCTATTTCTTTAGGGATTTTAGAAATATAATTCACACCTAGATCTAAATGAATTAAATTACTTAAATGATTAATACTTTTAGGGATTTCTTCAAACTGATTATAGCCTAAAGAAAGAATGGAAAGGGATTTTGGGAATAAATGAGGATTAAAAACTAAGGGCAATAAATTATCATTTAGATCTAAAAAAGATAACTTTTCTAAATTTTTAAATGTGGCTGGAATATCTTTTAATTGATTAGAAGATAGATGTAATTCAATTAAATTCTCTAATTTATTGATCTGATCAGGGATAGAAATAATTTTATTTCGCCCTAAATCTATATGAGTAATCTCAGAATGAATTAACAGTTCTTTAGGAAAGGTTTCAAAATTATTTCCTCCTCCAGCTATAATTGCAGTATTTTTAAATAGCCTATTAGTAGGAAAAACCTTTAGTTTTTTGTTTCTAATGTCTAACACATTCTTCATTAATTGCTTCTTTTCGACTAAAATAAACAAACTCGTTCAATAAAAATAACAATAGTGATAGCTTTCAGAAAAACTACCACTATTAACTAAAAAATAAGTATTTAAGGGCTAATTTAACTTATATTCCAATCCCAAATCAGCAATCTCGCCAATAAACAAACTATCCGCGTTGACTTTTCGACCACTAGAATACATTTCTAATTTTAAGCGGTTTCTTCGATCTAAGAAACGAACTTTAAAACGATGATCTCCTTTATATTTATCACAAATATTATTGAGTTGAGTGATAAGGTGCGGCGTGATTTGACTGACATCAATTGTTAATGTGACCGACTCCGTTTTTTCCTTCCCAACTGTATCTAACAATAATATTTTCGGGTTTTGTATTGCAAAATCGCTATTTTTCCAACGCTGCTTATACGTTCCCGTAATATAAATCGCCTGCCCTTCAACCATGTGTTCTTTGCAATTGATATAATCTTCACCAAACAATGCCATTTCAAAATTGCCTTTAAAATCCTCAATTCTTAAAATGCCCCAACCTGTGCCTTTTTTAGAAATTCGATGATTCGCAATCGTTACAATTCCGCCAATATTGACCTTTTGGTTTTTAAAATTATCCAAACGATCCAAACTACAAGTCGTGTAACTTTCAATTTCCAAACGGAAATCATCCAATGGATGACCACTCAAATATAAACCTACAACCTCTTTTTCTTTAGTTAATTTATCAATCAAGCCCCATTCTTCCATTTCTGGAGGAACTGGCTCTGGAATGGCAATTTCTGAGGCAAACGCTCCAAAAAGCGAATTGGCAGCCGAAGCTTCTTGGCTTTGATGCGCATTTCCATATTTTAATAAATGCGTAATAAACGTATCATATTTGTCAGAAGGCGCGAAATATTGAGCGCGATTCATTGCTTCAAAACGATCAAATCCACCGCCATAAGCTAGACTTTCCATTGCTTTTTTGTTCACGCTTCGCAAATTGACGCGACGCACAAAATCAAAAACACTCTCATAAGGTTCTTTCTCTCGTCCTGCTACAATTGCCTCAATCGGACCTTCACCAACGCCTTTCAAAGCCATCAAACCGAAACGAACTTGTCCTTTTTTATTAACTGTAAATTTCAATTGCGACTCGTTTACATCTGGGCCAAGTACATCCAAACCAGCACGTTTACATTCTGCTAAGAAAAATTCAACTTTCGTAATATCCGAACTATTGTGTGTCAAAACCGAAGCCATAAATTCCGCAGGATAATTGGCTTTTAGATAAGCGGTTTGAAATGCCACAAACGCATAACAAGTCGAGTGAGATTTGTTAAAAGCATAAGAAGCGAAGGCTTCCCAATCTTTCCAGATTTTATCAACGACTTCTTTCGGGTGTCCGTTTTCTTGACAACCTTCCAAAAACTTTGGATACATTGCGTCAATTACCTTTTTCTTTTTCTTTCCCATTCCCTTCCGCAACTTATCGGCTTGCCCTTTCGAGAAGTTCCCCAATTTTTGCGAAAGCAACATCACTTGCTCTTGATAAACGGTAATTCCGTAGGTCTCCGACAAGTACTCTTCCATCGCTGGTAAATCGTAAGTAATCGGTTCACGACCATGTTTTCTTTCAATAAAATTCGGAATATATGCCAACGGTCCAGGGCGATAAAGTGCGTTCATTGCAATTAAATCGCTAAATTCCGTTGGTTTTAATTCTTTCATATATTTCTGCATTCCAGCACTCTCATACTGGAAAACGCCAACCGTTTCGCCTCGCTGAAACAGTTCATAAGTTTTTTTATCGTCAAGCGGAATTTCATCTGGATCAATCTCAATGCCATGTCCTTGCTTGATTAATGCGACCGCATCTTTGATAATTGTTAGGGTTTTTAGCCCTAAAAAGTCCATTTTGAGCAAGCCAGCGTCTTCTGCCACCGAGTTATCAAACTGCGTGACAAACATCGTTGAGCCTTTGTCCGTCTTGACAGGAACGTAATTTGTAATATCGTCAGGCGTAATTACAACACCGCAGGCGTGAATTCCTGTATTTCGGATCGAGCCTTCAAGTTTAACGGCAGTTCGGAGCATTTCGCCGATTTCGTCCTCTTTTGTTGCCATTTCTCGGAAGATCATCGCTTTGTCTTTTTCTTCCGAATTCATATCCGCAATTTTCGGATGCAAACCTTTTTCATCCAACACTCGATTGAGCGTTGCTTTCATATGATTTGGAAATTGCGCTAACGTATTATTGACATCTTGAATGGAAATATCCATGACGCGCCCCACATCTCGAACCGACGATTTTGCAGCCATCGTACCGTAAGTAATGATTTGGGCAACTTGATTTCGACCATATTTTTTAATCACGTAATCCATGATCCGCGCTCTGCCTTCATCATCAAAATCAATATCAATATCGGGCATCGAAACCCGTTCTGGATTTAGGAAACGCTCAAATAGTAAATCGTATTTAATCGGGTCAATATTGGTAATTCCGATGGCATAAGAAACGACCGAACCTGCCGCAGATCCACGACCTGGCCCAACGGAAACGCCCATTTTTCGAGCGGCAGTTGTGAAATCCTGCACGATTAGGAAATAACCAGGATAACCAGAATTAGCAATCGTTTGTAATTCAAAATCAATGCGTTCTCTAATCGGTGGCGTTATTGTGCCGTATCGTTTTTGAGCACCGACATAGGTCAAATGCCGCAAATATTGGTTTTGTGTAGTGAAGCCGTTAGGCAATGGAAACGCTGGCAAAAGAATATCTCTGGCAAGTTTAAGCGTCTCTATTTTATCATAAATTTCTATCGTATTGTCAATGGCAAAAGGCACATCGGTGAACAATTGCGACATTTGATCTTTAGTTTTGAAGTAAAAATCAGAACTTGGAAACTTAAATCTTTTCTCTTCGTGTAGCTTGTTTCCAGTATTGACACATAACAAAATATCGTGCGGAAACCAGTCTTCTTCCTCGACGTAATGCGAGTCATTTGTGGCAATGACTTTGACATTATGCTTTTCAGCTAACATCAATAAATGCTGATTAATGTCTTCTTGACTAACGCCCGTTCCATTAATATTTTCTAATCCGCGATGGCGTTGCAACTCAATATAATAATCTTCTCCAAAGATATTCAACCACCATTTTAAGGCTTTTTCGGCTTCTTCGTGCTTGCCCATTAGGATCAACTGCGGCACTTCCGCACCGATGCAACAACTCGTTACAATCAATCCTTCGTGGTATTTTAAGATCAATTCCTTATCAATTCGTGGAAACTTAGAATACAAACCTTCAATAAATCCAAGAGAACAAAGTTTGGTTAAATTCTCGTATCCTTTCTGATTTTTGGCGAGCATCAATTGATGATAGCGTTTATCTTTTTCGCCTTTAGCTTTCGCAAATGATTGTTTATGTCGATCTTTTACTAAATAAAATTCACAACCAATCATCGGCTTAATACCGCGTTTTTCGGCTTCCGCCACAAATTTAAACGCGCCAAACATATTCCCATGATCGGTCATCGCCACACCTAATTGACCATCGGCTTTGGCTTTATCCATCATAATGCCGACTTCGGCAGCTCCATCAAGTAGCGAATATTGAGTATGACAATGAAGATGTACAAAATCTGGCATAAACTTTTTTAGTTGAGAATTGAGAGTTGAGAGTTGAGAATGAACGAGTTAGCGTTGCATTGTTCAATTGCCAATTATCAATTGAGAAATTTGAATGTAATTGATTGTTGAAAATTAAATTTCGAGCGGTTGTTTCGATATTTTCAAGTGGATAAAAATACGAAATTAGTTGAGAATTGAGAATTTTTTAGTGGAGAATTGAAAGTTGAGAATTAATGAGATGTTTTAATTTTAATTATTCCATCAAAACACTCTATTCCATGTTGTAATTATCCTCGTTCGTGTGGTCTAGTCTTTCTGACTATCAACAGATGGAATCTATGCTTTCAGTATGCACATGTCTTAATCCTCATTCGTATGGTCTAGTCATTCTGACTTAGCACTCGATATATACAGAAGTCGAACGTCTTTCGTCTTAATCCTCATTCGTGTGGTCTAGTCTTTCTGCCCCCTCAAACACTTAACTAATTGATATTGAATAACTAAAGTACTATT
>CAKZLL010000432.1 GCA_937125475.1 uncultured Saprospiraceae bacterium
TTAACGATCTAGAAACTTCTGGAAATATTACACGTGGCTTAACAATTGGCAACAATCAAAACTCGGTTGTAAACTCATCTTTAGATTTAACGATCAAAGGAAATTTATCAAAAGACATCACCATAAAAGCGAATATTTTTGATACGAATATTCCGTTACAAAACAACGGATATTCACAAAACATCACAGATTTTGATCGCATATTTATCGAGTTTGAACATAAAAAATGGCGTGTAAAAGCAGGTGATTTAGATTTGTATAACACCAATAGTTATTTTATGCCTTTTTCTAAAAAATAAACCTAATATATAGTTCAAAATCATAGCAATAATACCAACATGAAGCCCAGAAACCGCCAAAACATGAATCGCTCCAGTGTCTGCATAAGCCGTTTGAACCTCTTCTGTTAATGCTTCTCGATACCCTAAAATCAATGCCGCACCTACTGAATATGATTCTGGTGAAAGGTTATTCTCTAAAATACTAAGACATTTTGAGCGCCAATTAAAAATAGTAGAATAGAATAAATTCCCTTGCCCACGTTCTGAAATCATCCATTTTTTTTCAGATGAAACAAAGGTTTGATAATGAATATTTTTATAATGTAAATAAGATTGGTAATTGAATTGATAAGGATTTTTAGGAGATTCTACTTTATTTAAATAACTATTTACTGAAATTATATCACCATAAGCTAATGTTTCAGAAAGCGAATCCCGATGGAGATAAATGAGTAAATTTCCACTTGCCAAACTGCTATCTTTTGAATGAATTATAGCTTGAAATTTTGTCCATTTATCATGTGTTGGAATTTCTGAAACTTGAGCTAAGAGAATGGAAGATGCTTTAATATTATCCTTGATCAACAAATGACTAAAATGATCGTTTGTTCTCAATTCATTGTATTCAAAACAGTGTTGATAACCAAATAACAAGAGCCAAAAACCCATTAAAACAGGGATTAAACGGGCATTTCTAAAAGTCCTTTTTTTAAAGAACAAAAGAAGAATAACTAGAGTTAGGAGGCTAATTACAGTCCAGCTATACGGAATTGCAGTATCAAGAGTTATAGATAAAATTATTCCAACTATTAATGGAATAACCAATCTTACAAAAGGAACTTCGTGCCAGTTAATATTCATTGAAAGTGTGTTTTCTTATGGTTTTGATTATTAGTCTTTATTGACAAAATTAATAGGTCTACAAAATCATCTTTTGAATTTATACATCATCCTCAATTCAAATGCGTATAAGAACCTTTGTCAATGAAGATTAGTCCATAAAAATAACAATAATTTCAAGCAAAAAAGAAATGTGACATACCGCATTATTTAGAAATAATACAATATGCCACATTTAAAAACAAAAAATAATTTATCTAATTATTTTCCCATTTTTACTACGTCTTCGATACACTTATCGACTGTTATTTTCTTAAAGAATGTTGCACCTGACCCTACAGAAGTTGCTTTGATCTCATATGTTCCTCCTGCTGGTCTAGGCTCAGGAATAGATTCTGCACCTGGCGCTACATTACCTACATAATCCCCATCAATCTCAATGCGCAATTCTGCGGCATCAATTCCAGACATACCATTCAATATAACAATAAATCCTTCATTTCTTCTTTCACATGCATCTTCGCGATCTGCTCCATCTTGACCGATTGAATCATTCGTTATGTTCATCGGATCTTCTGGAAGTGAATCATTTGTTATTGTTGTCGTATCTCCGCCGTCTGTTGGTTTTTCCTCATTATCACAAGAAGTAACAAAAAACGTCAAGACCAATAAAGTCCCAAAAATGATCTTTTTCATAATTAATTAAGATTTAAGGTAAGTAGGTGGTCAATGTTTAAATGACATCGCATTTTTAGCTATTGACCTACTTAGGTTTTCAATAAAAATTTCAATAAAAGTAATAAACTATTTATGCAAAAAAAAATGAGGTGAATTGCTCTACTAAACAATTGACCTCATTTTCTACTGCTTCAATTATAATCCTAATGAAACAACATCTTCAATACATTCCTCGACAGTAATATTTTTTATAAAGGTAGCTCCTGAAGAGCTTACTCCTTTTATTTCATAAGATACTCCTGCTGGTCTAGCCTCTGAACTCGACTCTCCTCCAGGCGCAACATCTGAGATGTAAACCCCATCAATTTCAACCCTCAATGCTTCTGCATCAATTCCAGTCATATCATTTTTAATTACAATATATCCTTCGTTATTTGTTTCGCAAGGATCAGCTTCTGTCACACAACCTGTTGATAATAAAGTTGCTGTTAATAGAAATCCAAAAAAAATCTTCTTCATAAAATTAAAAATTTAAGATTCAAATAAATGTAACCTACTAGTCTTTATTCACAAAAGTTCTTATCGCCGAAAAATACAGATTTTAGTTCCAGACAAAGCAGTTTTGAAGAGGATAGCCATAACTATCTGACGAAAAACTAACGAAGTATAAAATTAAAAGATGATTTTGTAGGCATATTAACTTTTGTGAATAAAGACTACTACACTCAAGTTTTAATTATACTCATAAGACGAGCATATCCTACTAACGTAACAACCGTTTAGATTATTTTAACGGAAAAAAACTGACAATGGATGGTAGTGAAAAAGGTTTTTTCATTTCTTTCCTTTTATCGTCTACCATTCCAGCGCCTTAATTGTTTTAATAGTGCTGAAAAATCTTTAGGTAATTCCGTTTGAAATACCATTCGTTCCTCTGTTTTTGGATGATCTAATGATAACTTGACGGAATGTAAGGTTGTTCTTTTCATTAATGGGCGCTCCTCTTCGTTTTTAGAGCCTCGATATTTTTTCTTTTTAACTTCCGATAAAAAGAACTCTGACCGTTTGCCATAAACCGCATCAACAGCTAATGGATGACCAACAAACTGAAAATGAACTCGGATTTGATGGGTTCTTCCTGTTTTAATTGTAGCTTCTACTAGTTCAAAATCTTTGAATGTTTCAAGGGCTTTGTATAATGTTAAAGAAGGTTTACCTCTTCTTGCGACGAGCATTTTGCCTCGTTTGCCCATATTTTCAGCTATTGGACGATTAATTTCTCCTTCTTTTTGCATTAATTGCCCATCAATTAATGCCCAATAGATTTTATCGACCGTTCGCTCTTGAAATTGTTTACTCAAATGCTTATGGCTTTCACTATTTTTAGCAAAACATAAAATACCACTAGTCGCTTTATCCAGTCGATGTACTACAAAAATAGCTTCATTCTTCGCTTTTAACCAAGATAAAATACTTGGTTCTTCATGGCGAAAGCGATCTGGAATTGTTAAGTAGTTCGCAGGTTTATTGACAATAACGAGGTCATCATCCTCAAAAAGAATAACAGGTTTCAAATTCATGGGTACAAAAATGCAGGAAATTCTAGAAACAAAAAAACCTATCTGCAATAGATAGGCTTTCTTTTATTTGGAAAGTATTGATTTTTTTGAATTTGTGCGAATAATGCTTGTTTAAGTGCTTAAAAAAAGTTGGGAACTGATTGTAAACAATCAGTCCCACTCACATTACACTAACTCTATTAACAATTATTCTTTAGTATCTTAAAGATTAGAAGTTGCTTGACGAGCTTTCCAATCATTGTATTTTTTAACTACTTTTTTAGTATGACGAAAACGGTGATTAACTTTTCCTAAATTCGCTACGATATCTTCATTATCTGAGAAAAATGCACGACCTTCTTCGATAAAATTCTTATTTGTTAACTTAACTGTTTCATCTCCTCTTTGTACATAAAAATAACGCTTATATGGGTTATCAATATTTGTATTTTGCTGGATCCAATATTGAAAAAGCACTACTTCTCCTTCTGTTATACGTTCCATGAATACATTTTTAGGACCAAATGGAACTGGAGCTTCATCTACTTTTTTACTTTCATAATGCGACCACATCCAAGAACGATTACCAGCCTCATTATTTTTAATACTTCTATATCCGAATCCTTTTATATTTTTAGCTTTATAAGTTGATTTTTTTCCTTTGTAATTGATGAATTTAATTTTTACTTCATCATAAGTCAAATTACTCTTCAAAATAACATGACCATTTATTTTTTCACCTTCTGCATTAATAATATACCCTTCATATTTGAATTTTTTATTAACACCTGCTACATTAGATAAAAACACTGGAATTGTAATAAATAATAGTAAAATTTGAGCTTTCATCGAATTATTTTTTTGTTGTATTACTTGTAATGGGTAATGATTACACTTGCAATATGCGGTAGTTTTATTTATGTTTTGCGACCATTATTCATATTTTTGTGACATTGTATTTTTTCATTAAAATTTAAAAAGTGCCTTTTAAATCACTTATGAGCTTTATTCTGTATCAAACAGATATAAAAAAAAACTATCTGTTTTACAGATAGTTTTTTCAAAAAAAGCCATTTAAATGTAAAATTATTTAAATCTACGCTTGATTCTTTCCAAATCAACTTTGGTTTTTATTAGGACACCAATACCTTTTAGTTCTTCCATCATTTTCAAACTATCCTTTTTATCAAATGCTTGAACATATTTTAGCCAGCTCAATAATTCTCTTGTTGCTGGAGATCGTTCTAATTTCATTTCACGTAATTGATAAAAAATACGCAATGCTGTCGTTAATATTTCATCATTAACACTAGGATAATGTTTCTTTACTATTTCGGACATTAATTCACGAGAAGGAAATGAAATATAATGATAAATACAACGTCCCTTAAAAGCTGTTGGTAATTCCTGTTCTCTATTACTTGTGATCACGACTGCGGGCATATCCGTTTCACTCACGGCAATCTCACGTCCTGATTCTGGTAAAATGAATTTTCTATGGCTCAATGCATATAATAGATCATTTGGAAATTCACGTGGTGCTTTATCTATTTCATCAATCAACAAAACAGAATGTGGTTTGAGGTAAGCTTTTGCCCCAGGTCCCATATTAATATAATCGTTCATATTTTCGGTACTGCGACCACCTGTACTTAACTTACGATCTAATCCTTCCTCAGAACGCTGTGAATTTAATACCTCGATTTGCGAATCACGCAAATATTTAACATGATCAAATTTAGCTACAAATTGATCAACTGTACTCTTTGATCCTACAGGATAAACAAATAGTTCTAGATTTCGGTCTTTTGAATATTGAATAGGAAGTTCTGTTTTTCCTGTTCCTGGTTCGCCCTCTATTAAAAGAGGCATGCCTAAAACTCTCGCAATATGAAACGCTTGAGCTAATTCTACATCACACAGGTATCGATCTGATCCTGTCCACATTTCGGTTAGTGCCATTTTTATTTAATTGAAAGTTGAGAGTTAAAAGTGGAAAATTAAAAATACGCCAACTGGTATTTTCAACTCCCCACTTTCAATTCTTCATTATCGTGTTCCTAATATTTCTATGTAAAAAGTTAAATTCGCGTAAGGTGGTACTTTATTCGTATTTCCTTGCTCGCCATAAGCTAGAGAATAAGGGATAAAAATAGTCGCTTCTGTACCGATTGGCAATTTAGCTATTACATCTTCCCAACCTTGAATGACTTTTCCTTCTCCAAATTTAAAATTAATCGTTCGCCCAATATCGTAAGAAGATTGGAATTTAGTCGCTTGATTCGTCAAAAATCCATTATAATGAATAATAATAGTTTGCCCTTTTTGTACTAATGCGCCTTTTCCTTTTTTATGAACGATATATTTTACGCCTTTTTCTGTTTTTTGCAAGTTGAGTTTTCCAGCTTGATATTGCTTAATTCGTTTAGGCAATTCACGATCCAAACGCTTTCCTTTGATTTGAGCATTTTTTATATCTTGCTCTTGCTGACGTTCCATCTCCTTCTTTTGTTCCTCAACCTCTTTCTTAGTTCTTATTTCTAGAATCCCTATATCCATAACTAGAATGTCTCCATCAAAAAAACCGCTTTGTTCGACTGATTTTTTCATGGCAGCGTCCAATTTTGTCACTTCAAATGCTACTGTTACACTATCTCCTTCCGACATTTCTCTCATAGCAATATGCATAGGAGACAGTTGTTCCGCAGGCATAGGAATGATATCAGGAAGCCCTTTTCTGGTTTGATAGCTTATCTCCTCCCCTTTCCTTAAAGTAAAATAAAATAAAACCTGATCACCTGTTTTAGGTTTGTATTTATTAGTCTTTCGATGTTGCTTCCAAGCAAAAGGTAAAGTAGGATGTTTTTCTAAGCCGTCTAATGATTTTTTACTTTCCGTTACTCGCATTTCTTTCTTTAAAACTTTTTCTACTTTAACTTGTAATTCCATCCATTGACCACTAGAAAATCCTGATGGCATACTTGATAAAGAATCAACCAAAATCGCAATAGAAACACTATCTCCAACCGTCATTAAAGGCAATATTTTCTCGACTGCCGTTCGATCATCAGATTCGGACACAATTCGCTGTTGTGTTCTACCATCCAAATAAGTTGAATTTAAAATAGCTCCGTCTTTTAAAACGATAGTATTAAATTCGCAAACATCACCTAAATTAGGTGTTTTAACCGTTTTTTTCTGATTTAAAAATTTATAAAAAACGCCATTTTCCAGTTTTTTATATCCTTTAAATGCACTTGGTAATTGACTTGCAGTACAACTCCAAAAAATAAGCCCTACTAAAAGCAGGGCAAAAAAATTATATTTTGATTTCATTACTATGATTATTATAATAATTATGATTGTTTTCTATCATTTTAAAACCAATCATAAGATTCTATTGATCATCTAAAATACTCATTCCATTATCATCTCCTGTCAGTTCCTCTTTATACTTTGGCAAGATTTTTTTAAATTTCTCAACAGTTCCCCTCAAAGACTGATAAGAAATACCACCCGAAGCATTTCGATGTCCGCCGCCTTTAAAGTATTTTTGAGCGATTTCCTGTACAGAAAAATTCCCTTTAGATCGCAAAGATAGTTTAACTATTTTAGGCTGTTCTGTAATAAGCGCGGCAAAACGAATGTTTTTTATTTTTAAAATAAAGTTAACAATACCTTCTGTGTCTCCTCGCTGAATATTAAAATCTTCGTAATTATATTTATCTAATACAATAATTCCAGTATTATACTCATGTATGATTTCCATTGAATTCTTACTCAAGCAATGACTCAGTAGGCGCAATTGTTTTTCGTTCTGGCTATTAAACAATTCAAATTGTAAAGAATAATCATCCACTCCAATTTCTTTCAAATGCGCAACTATTCGATACAAACGAGGCGAAGTGCTATATTTAAAAGAACCAGTATCCGTCAAAATACCTGTGAATAAACACGTACCAATCCCCTTGTCTAATAAATCAATATGCCCTAATAAATCCATGAAGACATAAACTAGCTCACAAGTTGAACTTGCTTTGATTTCCGATAAAGCGTATTGTGCAAAATCCTCAGGCTCTAAATGATGATCGATTAAAACC
>CAKZLL010000433.1 GCA_937125475.1 uncultured Saprospiraceae bacterium
CACTTTATTAAAAGCAATGAATTGACGACCAAAAACATCCGTAGCTCCAGGAATAATTTGAGTTTCTACCGTTTCGTCCACAACTTGACTACCTGAATATGCTGGATTAGGAGCTAAAAAAGATCGAATTCTATTAATATGTAAACCATATTGATAATAAGTGCCTAAAGGCGCAATCCCACCTTTCTTTTGAAGAAACTGCTTCACCAAAAAGCTAAACCCTGTTGAAGTCATATTTTTACTAGCTGTTTCTTGAGATGTATTATTTGAATGATCATAAAGAATGCCATAACCACTGCGAAAATAACTCAGCCCAACACCTATACTTTGAAAGCGAGTTCGAGAATAATCGAATTGAATATTGTGTTGTCGATTAATATTAAAATTCGGATGCGACAAAATACCTCCAAAAACTTCACTTAATGTATTAGGGTTTTCTGGAAGATCTCTAGTCGCTTGATTATAAGTTGCTTGTGGGAAGTTATAAGAGAAATCTAAGTTATAGAAAACACTCCAACGATTCCCTAGAAGACCAGGCGCATCTTGTGCAAAGATACTTTCAAAAGGCAAAAAAGTAAAGAGCAAAAAAGCTATTATATATATTTTTTTCATAATGATTTATTACTATTTAATGGTCAACTAACTAATGGTTGACCATTCGTTAAAAGGGATGAAAGTTTATTTTTTGTCGCGTTTAATTTGTAAAATTGACCAATAAAGATTGTTTTTGACGAGCAATTCTCTATCTTTTGAATTCGTATAATTAATGTCCGACATTAAAACACGCTGTCTATTAAAATCAAGAACTAACGTAAAATATATCGTATTATAGTTAGGCTTGAATAAATGATAAGCTCCTGCTGGCAAAGTGAAAGGCGTGACGAGCATAATTACATTTCCAGCTTGAGTTAAGGCACTTTTTTTGCCTCGATAATGATATGTTCCTGTATAAACAAATTTATTGGTATTGTATTTTTTTACAATCGGCAAAACGTCATTATAATTGCTACAAATCATATACATCTCATGATCCAGCATTTCCTCTACCCAATTATCAATCCGTATAATATCATTATAATCCTCGACTGTTGATTTTTTTCCTATATGATTTTGATCTAAAACTTGGGAGTTAAGCCCTAGTTTTTTAGAAAATTCATCAATCCAATCTTTATATTTTAATTGTAATTTTTCGGATTCGAGATGCTTCATTGCGCCTTGTTTTTTTCTACCATCAATTTTTACATAAACAGGATTGACAAACAAAACACTATCAATGCCCAAATAGCGCCCTTTTTTTCGCTTGTTTTCCTGTTCTTTTTTCCTTTTTTTGTACAAACTATAAGCTTCGGAAGAACTCATGTTATCGGGATCTTCTTGATCAAATTGTTGTTTGAATTTCTTGCCATCTGCGATCATTTTCTGAAAAGTAGAATCCTCTAAAATGTCAATAAAAGCATATTTAGCAAAGGTTCGATATACTTTGGTTTGAGCAGGTGTTGAGTTTGCTTTTGTAACAGCATTTTCTTTATCAACTATTTTCTGTTTTGGCAATTTCTTTTTAAAATACTTATCTGGATTATGAATCGCATAAATGATCATGTCCTCTACCATATCTTTAGCGGTATATTTCATCGCTTGATCGTCGGGAAAGGCTTTATGAGCATCAAAACAGAATCGAGAAGCAAGTACATTCAATTCTTTTTTAGGTAATTTGTCTAATAAATGAAAAACGTGTTGCATTTCTCCTTGAATACTATCTGGATTGCTCGAAATTTCCTCTAGGCGATCGCTATTTTTATATTGAGCATAACCGTAGAGCGCTTTAGTGACTACTTTTTTACTAAAATTACTCTCATTATATATTTTATCAATCAAAAAAGCGTGATAAATCGCAGCAGGGTAGGAGCGGTAGCTTAATAAGATGTGACAAAGTTCAAATGCCGCAATTTTTTGAACGCGCTTAAATTCATTCTCCGAAACGACAAAAGATTTTTTGCCGTCATTAGATTCGTCCTCTAATGCTTCTAGTACCTTTTTTTTGCGAGATTTGACACTCGGATGCGTGCTTAATTCGTCGTCATCATCATCATGAGCGACAATAGGATTGACTTTTTTTAGCTTGTATTTTTCTGGAAATTTTATTGTTCCTGTTTCTAAAAAACTATAATCGAAAGGTTCATTTTTATGTGTTACATGAGCTTTCGCTAATACCTCAAAAACATGATCAATATCGTTGATGCTGTATTTAGATTTCAAAAATAATTCTAACCCTTTTTCATCTGCTTCGCGCTCTAACGTTCGGGTATAACTATGTTGAGAAACTAGCTTGTCGTATTTTTTCTGACGTTTATAAACGCCCTGTCCTTTTTGGATTTTGTCGTAAATCACATAGGAGTTAAGGTTATGTTGAAGAACAAAATGCTGAATTTCATGACAAAGAATAAAGGCAAGTTCCGCTTCTGTATTCAGATTAGCTAATAAGCCAGTATTTACAAAAATCTCGCCTCTATCAGTCGCAAAAGCATTAACACTTACCGATTTGATGGTATAAAAAGTGAGTTTCTGACGCGTATCGGGATCATCTTTCAAAATTTCATCCGCAACCGAAGAGACATATTTACTAATAGGATCATTAAATAATACTTGCCCGCTTGCTAATAATTCGTCTAATCCGAAATTACTTTCTAAATGAAATTCTTTGATCGTAGAAGACGTATTATTATTAATAGCTTCTTGATATTTGACGGACGATTTTTTTATAAAAGCTTCAGGGATTTCTCCAGAGGAACGTAATGGTTGATAATTGTCAAAGTCTTGCGCTAGTAAAAGCATTGGGCAGCTAACCAATATGGTTAGTAGAAGTTTTTTGATGGAATTCATAAGACATTAAATGAATTAGGAATAGGTTAAAAATTGGTTTGATTTTTAAATGTATAAAAAAATATTAAGCTCATCAAATCGTTTTTTTGTAATGTTTTTCTTTTTATATGAAATGTCTTGTAATTAAGATTAATATAGTTTTTTGAACTAGGAAAATATTTTTTGAAAGGGAATACTTATCTTAGTGGTCAAAATGATAAATCATGAAACCGTGCCTTCTCCTCTCTTGTTTGTTCTTAATTTATTCTATTTCTGTGACAGGAAAAACAACTATTCCTGATAGTTTAGCAATTAAAATTGCAAATCAACCCTATCTTAAATTGAAAGACGTAGTCAATTGTGCTAGTCCTTTTACTACTATCGAAAAACGAGTATGTGCAAATTTGGAGTTTCAAGCAATACAGGCTGAAATGGAAAAATCATTAAAAAGATTGATTCATTTTTATATGGCTCAAAAAAATGAAATCGAACATCAAGCACTTATTAAAGGACAAGAGAAATGGCAACGTGATAGAAATTACGAATGTCAGCGTGTTCATGGAGTTTTCCAAAATAAGCGAATCATTCCACTTGAGCACCTATTATATTTGACCGATTTGACAGGAAAACGCGAAGAAATCCTCGAAAAACAGTTATTAAACTTAGAATTGTCACAAAAATGAACGAATCTCTACTTTAAATGATTAATTCTTTCAAGTATATTTTTTAACATTCATACTTAATTCTACATTTGTATTCCATCATACAGGACAATAAAAAAATTAGGAATATTGTGTTTTATACTTTCTAAAAAGAATGAAACACAATAGATATTATCATAAAGAATAATCCATGCTTTTTCAAATAAGAGATGACGAACGTACTATTTTTGCATTATTGCGTCAAGCCGCAGAGGAGCTAAATTTTCCAACTTTTGTAGTTGGTGGTTATGTGCGTGATAGATTATTGGCTCGCCCTTCAAAGGATATGGATATTGTTTGTGTCGGAAGTGGTATTCAATTAGCAAAGGCATTAGCTGCCAAATTATCGCCTCGTCCGAAAGTCGCAGTTTATAAACGATTTGGTACGGCAATGTTGATGCATGGAGATTTAGAAATTGAGTTTGTAGGAGCAAGAAAAGAATCTTATCGTTCTGATTCGCGTAAGCCAACGATTGAAAATGGTACATTAGAAGATGATCAAAACCGTAGAGATTTCACAATTAATGCGCTTGCTGTTTCTTTGAATCAACGTGATTATGGGACGATATTAGATAGTTTTAATGGATTGCATCATTTGGAGGAGCGCAAAATTATCACGCCTTTAGAACCTAGCAAAACCTTTTCGGATGATCCTTTACGAATGATGCGGGCGATTAGATTCGCGAGTCAGCTCAATTTTAAAATTGAGCCTAAAACTTTGGCAAGTATTCGTAAAAATAGGCATCGTATCAAAATCGTTTCGAAAGAACGCATTACTACCGAATTGAATAAAATTATTCTTTCGCCAGTGCCTTCCGTTGGTTTTAAATTATTATTTGATACAGGACTATTACATATTATCTTTCCAGAAATGGCATTGCTTCATGGAGTAGAATATGTCAACGGAAAAGGACACAAGGATAATTTTTATCATACTTTAGAGGTTTTAGATAATATTTCGCGCGGAACGGATTATTTATGGTTGCGTTGGGCTGCGATCATGCATGATATAGCTAAGCCACCAACTAAACGTTTTGAACCAAATCATGGCTGGACATTTCATGGACATGAAGCGTTAGGGGCGAAATTTGTGCCGCGTATTTTTAGTTACATGAAATTGCCAATGGATGGGACGATGAGGTATGTCAAAAAATTGGTTTATTTGCATTTGCGTCCGATTGCTTTGACTAAAGGTAATATTACGGATTCGGCTGTTCGACGTTTGTTATTTGAAGCTGGAGATGACATTGATGATTTGATGCTTTTATGTAGAGCGGATATTACCTCCAAAAATCAGAGAAAAGTAGCGCGTTATTTGAGTAATTATGAAATATTACGCGAAAAAATAATTGAAGTCGAAGAAAAGGATAAAATGCGTTACTGGCAGCCTCCTATTAGTGGAGAGGTGATTATGGAAACTTTTGGTATTGCGCCGAGTAGACCAGTAGGTGTGATTAAAAATGCCATCCGTGAAGCTATCTTAGATGGAGATATTGAAAATGATTATGACGCAGCTTTTGTTTTTATGATAAAAATAGATGCCTTAACGAGTTTAGTCAAAGAGTTAGGCCCTGACACGATAGATCAATTTATTAAAGATTTTGCTGAAATATTAAAATCAAAAACGAGCGTTGACTCTTCGGTGGATATCGACGCATATCGTTTTTTTGGTTCAGAGTTTGTGTTGTTAATGCGCGGTGCAACAGTTGATCAGTCAGAAAGATTAGCTCGATCATTAAGCACTTCATTTACTGAATTGGGCGAGCAATATAATAAAAAAGATATCGCACATATAG
>CAKZLL010000434.1 GCA_937125475.1 uncultured Saprospiraceae bacterium
TCACTTCATTAATTTTTCTGTCCCAGCCAAAAGTATCTGTTTCGCAAATATATCCTACAACCGTGTAATAACGCGGCGTTCCAGTTGGATTTGATACATTCATGATATGATGATATGAATCATAAAACATCGGGCGAATAAGATGATTCATCCCCGAATCTACGCCAGCAAAAACCGTTGCAGTTGTTTGTTTGATCACGTTTGTTTTTACAAAGAAATAACCCGCTTCACTTACTAGAAATTTCCCAGGCTCAAACATCAACGTCAAATCACGTCCATATTCTTTACAAAATTCATTAAAACGATCACCTAATTTTTGACCCAAATCCTCTATATCTGTCGAGCGATCATTAGGCTTGTAAGGCACTTTAAAACCACTTCCCAAATCGACATATTCTAAGTCTGGAAAGTATTCTTTAGCGGTATTTAACAAAATATCAGCACCTCTCAAAAATACATCAACATTCAAAATATCGGATCCTGTATGCATATGCAAACCAATCACTTTGATGCCCGTCGAAATCAAAATACGATGCAAATGACGCATTTGATAAATCGAAATACCAAACTTACTATCTATATGCCCGACCGAAATTTTAGGATTTCCACCTGCAAAAATATGAGGATTTAATCGAATACAAATCGGAACAGTATTACCGAAATGATTAGCAAAATGCTCTAACATGGAAAGGTTATCAATATTAATATTCACACCAGTTTCAACGGCTTCTTTCATTTCTACAAATGAAACACAATTAGGCGTGTACATGATTTCGTTGGGCTGAAAACCAGCTTTCAATGCTACGCGAACCTCTTGTATAGAAACTGTATCAATGCCGCTGCCAATCTTTCGGAAGAACTTCAATACACTCAAATTCGTTAATGCCTTACACGCGTACATCACCTTAATTTTGGTGTGTTTGAACGCATTGACCAATCTATTGTACTGCGATTCCATTTTTGCAAAATCATAAACGTAAAGCGGTGCGCCATGCTCTTCTACTACGTCCAGTACATTCACGCCTTGAATTTGATACTGACCTTCTTGTAATTCCATGTCTTTAAATATTAAATTTTTAATTTATAAAATAAAAAAAAATGTTGCCGTAGCTTTTTAAGCACTACGACAACATTTCCTAAAGGACATTTTTTTAATAATCTCATTGATTAAAAAAATGCCTAATTCTGTTTATAAATATTATTTTGAAAAAATATATTATTCATTGTTGATAATTATGAAGCAAATGTAGTAAATAATTATTAATTTCAAAAAAACAGATTAAAATATTTTTGATATTATTTCTACACTATCCGCTTATTGTACGATATTATTCAACTTCGATGCTTCTCCATCCGACATTTCAAAATCATTAATAAAACCTTGAACACTCGGGCGATAAAAGAAGAAAACGATTAAGCCTAATGCAAAAAATGCGAGCAAAAATGTTTGTCCTGTCAATAAAAAGACCACTATTGCGAATAAATTTCCACCTTCAACTAAGGCATATCTAACAATATTACTAGTTCGATAATGTGTTACTTTATCCTCTAAACTATCCATTTCTGTTGCTTTTTCTTTTAGCATTTTATAAATGAAAAAAGAAGCTACAATCGTCATAATGGAAACGATAGGCACTAGCATTTGAAAAAAATCGTCCTCTTGTGGAGCTGGTTTTAGTACAAAAAAAACAACTGCAAAAAAGGCTAGTTGTCCTCCAATTAAAGCGAGATAAATAATATTTAAAGTTTTGAAGGTCTCTTTCATAGTATTTAAAATTTTATGATGAAGTATGAAATATTAGATTTTCCTCCTTGAAAATAATCCTTTTTATAAAAAGTTAAAAAAAATCAGATAAAAAAGTAAAAGATTTGAACACTAATGAAGCATTCAAATCTTTTACTTTTTCTATTTTTTATAAAAAAGATTAACGAATCCCGTGCATTAATTTTTTCAATAATGGATTTAATAACATTACTAAAATTCCAGCAACAATAGGAATTAATGTAAAAATTAGGAAGAAGGTAGAAAGTGAATATTGAGCGGTAATTTGATCAATCATTCCACCTAATTTGTGTGCCGTTTTGTTTCCGATGGCAATAGCTAGATACCAAATACCAAACATAAAGGCAATCATTCGACCAGGTACTAATTTACTCAAATAAGAAAGCCCAACAGGAGATAAACAAAGCTCTCCTAAAGTATGAAATAAATAAGCTAAAATTAGCCAAACCATACTCACTTGTGCTACTTTCGCACCTTGTGCAATACTTGCCGAACCAAATACTAGAAATCCAAATCCAATTCCTAAAAGAATTAAACCGATTCCGTATTTCATGGCTGCACTAGGATTGTATTTACTTTCCCACCAACGAGAAAATAATGGCGCAAACATAATAATATATAATGAATTTAGGATAGCAAACCAAGTTGCAGGTACTTCTGTACCAACCATTGTAAATTCTCTATATAATTTGATGAAAACTAATATCCAAATAATTAAAAAACTTGCTCCTAATATAATATTAGAAAGCGAAATCTTCTTGAAGGTTTGTGAAAATAAACGTCCCAAAACGTAAGTGATAATCACTAAAGGCACAATCGTAACAATAGTATCGACTACCTTAAATATGCTTGCTGCACTACCTGATAAGGCTCTTTCTGTATAATCTTGTGCGAAAATAGCCATCGAACCAGCCGCTTGCTCAAATGATGCCCAGAAAAATACAGTAAAGAATGCAAAGATTGCTACTGCTGTCATTTTGTTACGAACAATAGGCGCGTACCTTGTAATCCTCATTACCAAAACGATAAAGAAAGCTACAATTGCAGTCAAAATCATATAATTCGCAGTATCTCCACTTGCGCCTCCTGGCAAAAGCTCTATACGACCTATCTCGTATAATGGGTCATTAAAAATCCATATAACAGATAAAATTGCAAAAATCGCAATAAAAACATAGTCTAAAGGAAGAAAAGGATTAAGTTTATCTCCTTCTGGAATTTCGATTTCAGCATCTGTAATTGCGTCTGGTTTTTTACCAATATCTCCAAATATTGGTGCTGCAAACCAAAACTGTAACATGCCCATAAACATAAAAATACCAGCTAATCCAAAACCAATACTCCATGAATAATTTTCTCCAAAATAGCCGCAAAGCATAATCCCTAAGAATGCTCCAGCATTTACTCCCATGTAGAAAATGGTATAAGCCCCATCTTTCTTTTCAGGATATTCCTTGTACATTTCGGAGATGATTGAAGTCATATTTGGCTTAAAAAAACCATTTCCCAAAACTAAAAATGCAATACCTATATATAGGAATAGAGGTGTTTCTAGTGCCATTGAAGCATGCCCTAATGTCATGAGTAGTGCTCCAATAACTACAGCATTCCGATAGCCAATAATTTTATCAGCAATATATCCACCAATGATAGGGGTGAGATAAACACATAACGCATACGTTCCCAATAAAGATAATGCGGCTGAACGTTCCCAACCCCAACCAGGATTATCACCTGTCACTTGACCGATTAAGAAAATAACTAATAACGCACGCATTCCATAGTAGGAAAAGCGTTCCCACATTTCTGTAAAGAAAAGTACAAACAAGCCCGACGGATGCCCGAGTACCTGTCCATTTTTGTATAAATCATCCATAGATGCAGACATAACTTTGATTTTATTTAGTTGGTTGTATAATTTTATTATAAATCGAAAATATATGTAGCGCAATCAAAGGAAAATTCTCTTTTGATTGCGCTAAGTTTTAAATATATTAATGTCCTACTTCCATTTGTAAATCTTCCGCGCCATGAGTTAGGCGTTTTAATGGTTTCAAAATGGCAATAACTAATAATCCGAAAAGGGTACAGAATACGGCAATACCAGTGAAAATTTGAAATTCGCCTGCTGTTTCTGATAATACACCCAGCATTCCAGCGACTTTATTACCCAAACCTGTAGCGGCAAAATACGCACCCATCATGAAAGAAGCCCATTTGATCGGAGCTAGTTTTGTAATAAATGATAAAGCTACTGGTGAAGCACATAATTCTCCGACAGTATGAAATAAATAAGCCAAAACTAACCACATCATAGAAGATTTAACCATTACATTATCGCCATCCATTACTACTTCTTGGCTTGCAAAAGACATAAATAAAAATCCTAAGCCCATGATAATTAGACCAACTGCCATTTTGAAAATTGATGAAGCCTCACGACCTTTCATTTTCCACCAATACCAAAAACCAGCTACGGAAGTACCTAAAGTAATGATAAAGAAGGCGTTAACGGATTGAAACCAACTAGCAGGTACATCAAAAAATCCTAAACTTAAATTAGTTTTTTGATCTGCATATAAATTTAACAAACCGCCTGCTTGCTCAAACGCACCCCAAAAAACGATGATAAGCAAGAAAGATAAAAACATGACTAGCATTCTATCTTTTTCAACACTTGTTAAAGGTCGTTTGTAAGCATCAGCATCTGGAGATTCGGCTTGACCAATAAAATCACCAACTCCGACCAAATATTTTTGCCCCCACATATAAACTAACTGACCAATAACCATTCCGATACCAGCCAAACCAAAGCCATAATGCCAGCCATATTTTTGACCAATCCCTCCAACTAATAAGGCAGAAAGAAATGCACCGATATTGATACCAATATAGAAAATAGTAAATCCTTTATCTCTACGCTCATCACCAGCTTTATACAAGCCACCGACCATAGTTGAAATGTTAGGTTTTAAACAACCAACACCAGCAATAATGAAGCCTAAACCTACATAAAAGGCAATCGGATCATTGATGGCTAAAATACCATGACCAATACAAAGAAGCAAACCACCTAACATGACCGCTTTCTTTTGCCCAAGCATTCTATCAGCAATTAAACCACCAGGAATGGAAGCTAAATAAACTAACATTGTATAATTACCATATAAAACTAATGCTTCTGTATTTGTCCAGCCAAAGCCAGGGTTCGCGTCTGAAGCACTCGCGACCAAAAATAATACTAAAATAGCACGCATACCGTAGTAAGAAAAACGTTCCCACAATTCGGTAAAGAATAAAATATACAATCCTATGGGATGCCCCCATAATTCTTGTTGCTTTGGTGATTCTGACATTTACCTAGTTTTTTATTTGATTTTATTTGATTTTTAAAATATAAAATTGTCATAAAAGCAATTTTGTAAAATTACTTTCGTGAAATATTAGGCTGAAAAATAGTGCTTTTTTATATTATCAACGAATTGAAGGAAGGGAAACTTGATATAATCCGTTTTTTTTCCATTAAATATCTCTTAATTGACTTCCCTTTGCAGGAAGAAGAGGAGAGGGAAGGAGGGAGAGCAGCGAAAAAAAATAGTGATTTACAGGATTTTTTAAACTGTTTTATTTAGAATTAGTAGTCGTTTTTGATTGAAAATGTGAAATATTACCTACTGGTTTTATCATTTTTATTCATTTTTCTATTTTATCATTGGTTATTTCATCAAGGTATTTGTTGAAATGATCTATTGCTAGATCTAAACAATCTATAATAATCTCATTGGTTAATACAGCTTTTTCATTTGGGCGCATCTCATTTTGTCGCTTCTGGTATTTTAACCTCCTCGAGCCCTGCTCCTTTGGAGGGGCTGGGGGAGGTCAAAAAGCGAGAAAAAACATTATTTTATTTTTTTGCGACATTTTGAGATGCACCCTTTCATTTTAATAATGGCAGTTTTATCTTTATTTATATTAATACTAATCGTAGTATTATTTCAGGTTATATTGGAAGATGTCATTTGTATTTAGAAGCCTATGATAAAGCGATTGAAGTGTATGACAAAGCAATTGATTTAGATGAAAAACAAGATGAAACAAGTCAGTATAACTATTTATATCTTGGCATTTGCTATGCAAAAAGTGGAAATATCCAAGAGGTCATTTCATAACTAGCAAAGGTGGTTAATTTAGGTTATTCTGATCTTTCTTTTTTCCAAGATGATAAGCGTTTAATTAGTATTCGGAATGAAGATGCCTTTCAAACATTAATGGAAAGGATCAAAAAATAAGCGTTTTTTAATTGGAGAAATACAGAACCTAAATTAATCAAATGAGAAAGTCATCAGACGAGTGAATAATAATTTTACTCGCCTGATGATTAGTCTGGAATACGCGATGATTTTCTCGTATTATAAAATTAATGATGCTATAAGAATTTACAATTTTCTCCGATTATCCCAACTCACTATATCAATTAATTTATTCAAAGGATCGATTCCAATTTCATAAGGTAATTTATCGACTGTAATTGAGATTACATTTTTAATTTCAGTTATTTTATGCTTTTTTAAATAAAGTGGTTGTCCGTTTTTATCAAAAACACCAATCTCTATATAATCAGCCAAAGGAAGTGATAAAATATCTTTTTGTAATTCGGCTGATTGATAACTAATGCCTTCGCCTGCCTCATTTTGATAGATTTTTTTGCCCTTGCCTTCTATTCGATATTTTAATGCTTGACAATCTATTGTGATTTCATATTGATCATTTTCGATAGATTTGATCGTCGCATTATTAATTCGATTATCATATAATGTGATTGTTTCA
>CAKZLL010000435.1 GCA_937125475.1 uncultured Saprospiraceae bacterium
GGATTTCAAACCACGTTTTTTGCGTCGTTATTTGAATTTGTATGAAGATATGAAAGGTGCAGCACAGTCTTATTTAAAGGATGTCAAAGCACAAGATTTTCCTAATGAGAAAGAGCAATATTAAAAGAAAATTATAGTCTAGTAAGTAACGGGTCGGATTTCTTCAAGAAATCCGACCCGTTGTTTTTTAAATCCAAACCGCGCTTTTTTCATGATACTGAAAATCGCCCATTAAATCAGGTTCAAAATCATTTGAATTATACTCTTCAAAAACTATTTGATCAGAAGCATTCGCTCAAAAAATTCTTCTAGTACGAATAGTATGAGGGATATGTTTTAATTTATCAATCAATTCTTTCGAGAAATTTTGCTTGACATCAATTACAACATAGCCAATTTGCTCGTTAGTCGTTAAAAACTGACCAGCAATATTTAAATTCATTGAGCTAACCGTCTGATTAATTTTTGTTAAAATACCAGGCACATTTTCATGAATATGCAAAATTCGATGTGTGTCTTTCTGTGCAGGCAAATGCAATTCTGGAATTGAATGTGAACCAATCGTTGAACCACTATCCATATAATTATGTAACTTTTGAGCTGCATCTATACCGATATTAGCTTGAGCTTCTTCGGTTGAACCACCAATATGCGGGCTAAGAATGACATTATCCATACCTTGCAAAGGAGAAGTAAACGTACCGCCTTTCTTTTTAGGTTCAAATGGAAAAACATCCAATGCCGCACCTCTAAGGTGTTTACTTTCCAAAGCTGCTTTTAAATCTTCAATCACGATAACATTACCACGGCTCAAATTAATCAAGCCAGCACCTTTTTTCATTTTGGCTAATTCTGCCGCTCCAATCATTTCTTTAGTCGCAGGTGTACCTGGAACATGAAGTGAAACAACATCAGATTCTGCCAATAACTCATCTAAAGTTTGGACAACTCTAGCATTTCCCATTGGTAATTTAGGTACAATATCATAAAATATAACCTGCATTCCCATTGCTTCCGCCAAAACAGAAACCTGCGAACCAATGTGTCCATAACCAATAATACCCAAAGTTTTGCCACGCACTTCATAAGCATTTTTAGCAATTTTTAGCCAAATACCTTTGTGGGCATTAATACTTTTTTCGTGCAAACCGCGCATCAAAAACACCACCTCAGCAATCACCAATTCGGCAACAGAACGTGTATTACTGTAAGGAGAATTAAAAACAGCCACACCTTTCTCCGCCGCTGTTACTAAATCAACTTGATTCGTCCCAATACAAAAACAACCGATTGCTTGTAAAACAGGGGCATTTTCTAAGACTCTTTTAGTGATCTTCGTTTTAGAACGAATACCAATAATACGAACGTCTTGCAATTTCTCAATAAGTTCATCCTCCGAGTAAGCTCGGTCTAAGAGTTCTACATTCGTATATCCAGCGCGTTTAAAAGTTTCGACAGCGTTAGGATGAATACTTTCAAAAAGGACGACTTTAATTTTTTCTTTCGGAAAAGAGAGTTTCATTTTTTGCTTGATTTTCCATGTAACCGCCAAACTCGTTTAGCTGGTTGTTGAATAAAAAATTTTCATTTTTAAAAACGGTGCAAATTTATAGTTTTTAATGAAAGGAGGCAAGAAATACATATAAATTTAATAAAAGGTGGCTTTTATTATGAGTTTAGCAAAATTATGCGACTTTTATTGCTTTGATTATAATGATTTGTAGGTCAAAGGCATGCCTTTGACCTACGTTATCCTATAATTGTTATAAAAATGATTAATTTTCACTTTTTAAAAAGAAGAATAACAGATTTAATATATATTCAAAATGAGATTAAATATGAAAAAAATAACACTTTTAGCCGTTTTTTCGCTTTTTACAATGACTATTTTTGCACAAAAGAGTTTAACTATTCAGGAAGTGAAAGATAAATATGGCTTGTTTGTGAAGGCGGTAAAGAAGGAAAGCCTTGATCGAGTTTACATTGATAAAATTGTCGTTGTGCCAGAGGAAGATGAAATTTTGAGTGAATTTGTTACTATAAATAAAGCTTTTATCGAATTAATTATTACAAATTATTCCTCTATTTCTTCGGATGGAATGAAGAAAATTCGAGATAGTTTGAAATTACAAGCTAAATTTTTAGAAAGATTACAAGCAGATCAATTATTTAATCAATATTGTTTGCCTTATTTATGTGCTTTTTATCAAAGTAAAGGTTATACGATTAGCGATTATAATACGCCTAAGAAAACCCATACTTTTGATGAAATGATAGATGTGGCAGTCAAATATTTTGAACTAAAAAACATCAATTCGAGAGGAGAATACAATACTAGAATTGGTATTAATGAAGATGGTTTGATTAGAACATTAGATGTGAGAAATCCGCTTTTGGAGATTTTTTGTTTAAATAGTATTAAAAAAAATAACTACAAAGCATATCAAGCGATGGCAAAAGCAAAAAAAAGTGCGCAAAAATTACAATTAGGTTTGGATGATAATGATCGTTTCAAGATAGCACAAGGCGCGATTTATGTTTTATTGAGTGTGGACGAAAGTTTTAGAGGCTTTTTGAAAGTTGATTACGAAAAGAATGCAAAACAATTGCCTTTTACCATTAAATTCTAAACTTTTTGATTATAATTCTATTGTATATTTTATAAAAATGAACGCTAATATTCTTGTAATGTTAGCGTTTATTTTTTTTGAAAATTAGTAGGGCATGTAGGGCAAAGGCATGCCTTTGCCCTACAATTATCGTAGAAAAAATAGCATTAGTCTAATAAGGAAAGAAACATTAGAAAAATTACTATTCAAACAGCATCTTTGCATCTAAAATGAGGCACAAAACTGTAACTTAATTCGTTATAAAAGCGTCTCATTGGTATTTAGAATGATATATTATAGAATGAAAATTAAGATAGAAATAATAGATAATATTAAGAAAAAAAGATGATTGTCAATTATTAACTATCAATTATTTAAACCTATTTGTTATGAAACATTTATGCGTCGGTTTATTGACGTTGTTTTCCGTTATTCAGATGACGGCTCAAGAAGTAAGTATTAGCGGAACACTCAGGGATGCCGAAACAGGCGAAA
>CAKZLL010000436.1 GCA_937125475.1 uncultured Saprospiraceae bacterium
AATAGGAAGCGTTTTTGTATTTGAAATACGTTCTATATTTATCTGACTAACAAATAGTTAGGAACGATAAAATAGTAAATTATAATAGTTTGGGTAGATTATTTTGTGCCCAATTTGATTATCAAAATCTTTTCAATGCAGCGCATTGGGAATATTTTTATGATTAAATTGGGTGCTAAAGAAGCAGTCAAATGTTATAAGTTACTCTTTTACCGTTCCTTAGATAAATATATTTTTTAATTAAATTTTATACCAATGAAAACAAATTTTACATTTTTACTTCTTTTCCTTAGTATTTGTACTTTACAAGCTAGTGAGCTTCCGCCCAATATTTCGACTGTTTTGTATGCACATTTGACGGAAGTCAATCAGGAATGGCAATTTCAAAAAGACCTTCCGCCAACTCTTTTTAAGGAAAATGTCACTTTCCAATCAGATATTGAGCGCATTCAAACGCATTTAAAACTCGTTGAACAAGTGCTGAAAAAGCGTGATGTCAGTCATTTAAACAAAGAACAACAAGCTAATCGAGCGCGTCATTTAAATGTGTTGAATGAATATTGGGAAGCGTCTATTTTTCCAACAAATACCTTTCATGCTAATCGTCAACCGTATTTTGTTGATATTTTTGGTGTGCATTGCGCAGTAGGGTATTTATTGCATCGAGATGGGCAAGACGATTTTGTGCAAACGATCAAAAATGAGAATAATTACGCTTATATCGCTGAATTACAAGTTTATCCAGCACTAAAAAAATGGGCAATTAACAATGGTTTTACTTTGAATGAGTTAGCTTGGATTCAACCTGGTTATGGCGGGCCAATTTATAAATATAATGAGGTTGGAAATAATGGAGGAGTGAATGGCAAAATTCATGTCATGAAAAGTAATCCAGATTCGACCTTATTGATTATTGGCGGAGATTTTACAACGGTTGATGGAGCTGCCGCGAATGGAATTATTGCTTGGAATGGAACAGGATGGACGAATTTTGGAACTCAATTAGATGGGACGGTTTATGATGTAGCTTGGGATGCGCCTTATTTGATCGCAGTAGGAGATTTCAAAATTGGAAATACCATTTCAAATATAGCTCGATGGGACGGCACTTCTTGGACTTCGTTGCAAAATGGAGATATGGGCGGCGCGATTTATACTATACTTTCAACTCCTTTATATGATTATATTGGAGGCGATTTTACTTTATTTAATGGTCAACCAATGCCGTATTTAGCACGCAAAAAGTATAATACTGGCTTTAATAATTACTATAATACTTTTAGTGTTAATGCGCCTGTCAAATGTATTCGGGAGGTCGCTGGGCAAATCCTAATTGGCGGAGAATTTACAGAAACCGCCCCAAATTCTTTGGATAGTACGCAACAAATCACGGCTAATTATTTGGCTTATTGGGATCGGAGCAATTTTAAGTGGACAAGTGGGTTAAATGGAACTCATGGACCTGTAAATACTTTTATGGAACATGATGGAAAGTTATATGTCGCAGGTAATGTGAATGATGCGAATCCTGTATCAGTGCTTGAATTAGGGCTTTGGACAAGCTTGAGTGGTTTTTCTTCATTTGTAGGAAATGGTGATTTTGAGCGATTTTTTAAACACCAAGATCAACTATTTTTGACGGGTGATTTTACTTATACGCCATCATCTTTTCTTGGAAATGGCGGAACTGGAATTGTTAAATTATATGATGATGATGCGGAAGGGTTTTCTAGCATGGATAGCGTTATTACAGCAGGAGCTTCTTTTAAACAGGAAGTATATTTAGGCGGACGATTTACTCAAATTGGTTCTTATTCTATTAATCAATTGGCAAGTAGTGATTTTGTTGATTTACACGCTAGCACAAATACTATTGCTCAAAAAAATCCTTTTCAAGTGTTTTATAATAACGCTCGAATTATTTTGAAAACGGAAAAAGCTACTCAATCAATGACGTTTCAATTAGTTAATGAATTAGGGCAAGTCATTCAAACCGAGACAATAACGGCTGGACAAAATCGTCGGGAATTACCCGTTGATAATCTGCGAAATGGCGTTTATTTTTATGTAATTTATAATGATGAATTGAGACAAAGCGGAAAATTAGCTATGTTTTAAATCTGATTGAATGGATTTATTGTGAATTGTGGCACGTAGGGCAAAGGCATGCCTTTGCCCTACAAACATATGATTATATAACATTACAATTTAACCCCAACACCAAAATAAAAATTCCGAGCATCGGCAGGAACAATTCCTGGTCCAGGATAAGATGTTGCTCGACGCGTAAAATATTGGGCATTAGCTAAATTATTAATACCTGCCTGAAATCGGAAACGATTAATTTCATAAGAAATCGACAAATCCTGAATGCTATAAGCTGGAATTAAGCCACGAGTAGCATCAACAACAAAAGTTGCATTGGTCGCATCCGAAAAATGAGTGCCAGTATAAGCAAATTGATAAGCAATTTTTAGCTTTTTCCAATTAAAATTAATACCAGTTTTTAGGCTGAAAGGCGGAATGAGCTCAACATCATTTCCCTTAATTGCAGAACCGCCCGTTGTGTATTTACCATGTAATACACTGAAATTGACAAAAACAGAACAACCAACATTATCACTCGATTTTTGAAGTAATTCAAGTAAATCGCGCTAGCATAAGTTTCTAAACCAATAATACGCGCATCGCCAATATTGGTGCGATATGCCACGGCTTTCTCGCCAATACTCGGATCTGAAATAATGATTTCGCCCACACCAATCCGATCTTGATAAGATAAAAAGAATAAACTCGCATCAAAGCGGATTATATTTCTCAAGGCAGAACCGCGCATTCCAATGTCAATATTGAAGCCTTTTTCATCAGTTAAAAGCGTATCAACAATCAAATTTGGATTAACTACCGCCAAGTCACTAAAATTAATCGACCGATAATTTTGAGAAAAATTACTATACAATTCAACCTCTTCTCGATATTTATAACCTACACCCAAACCTGCCAATAAAAATGATCGACTATTATTTTTATCACTTTCAAATGTTTGTTCAAAAATCACTTGACCGCCAGAAAATACCCGTTCTTTGTAATAACCTTCCGAAGCGGTATTGATGTATTCAAAACGCAATCCTGGTGTAATCGACCATTTTTCATTGATATTAAAAAGGTTTTCAACGAAAATAGACGCGTTTCGACTTGGGAAAACATAAGAGGCAGTTTCTAATTCAGTTGGATTTAAAAATTGAAAATTAGCATCACTTCCATCATCTGCATCACCTTGATCGCTCGTCGTAAAGCCTTGATAGTAACGTGCACCAATTAAAAAAGTCGTGTATTGATCATTGATTTTGTATTGATGTAATAAGCGCGTTTCATTTCCGAAATTTGTAAAAGTTCCTCTAATCAAATCACGTTCTCGAAGCGGATCAGGGCGATTGATTGCGCCTAATTCGCCCAAAGATTGACGGCTCGCACTAAGAAAAAAGCTGCGATTATTTATTTTAGTTTGTTTAGAAATTTGATAATCCATTGTGAGTGCGCCCAAGTTCCAATTGACGCTGAACCAATTGCGTTCGCGGTTAGATTGACGCGGATCTTGTTGGAATTGAAAATCTTGCAAACCGCCAGATTGTTGCGCCAAATAATCGGTATGTGTAAATTCTATACCAATTTTAAATTTATGAGAAAACTCCTTTGAAACACTTGCAAAAGCGGTTTTTTGTTCAAATTTGGCATTTGGTCGCCAGCTATTACCACGTTTATATTGAACAAAACCATAATAATTTAATCCGTTTTTGCTTCCGCCAATACTGTTAAAAGTATTCAACAATCCAAAAGAACCAACCGTGTTTTCGCTTACAAATTCAAAGGGTTTTTTACCACCTTTCTTAAAAACGAAATTCAATAAACCACCAAATTGCGGTCCATATTGCAAAGATGCCGCGCCTCGAACAATCTCAATTCGCTCCAAAGCTTGCAACGGCGGCGTGTAATAACTTTCAGGATATCCCAAAGCATCAGCACTAATATCATAACCGTTTTGTCGGGTATTAAAATTAGAAGTTCGATTCGGGTCAAGTCCGCGTGCGCCAATGCTCAATTGTAAGCCTCCGCCATCGCTTTCCCAAATATTTAGTCCTGCAATATCTTTATAAACTTGTCGGGCATTATTGGTCGCGAGATTAGCGGTGAGATTTAGAAGCGGAATAACTTCGCTTTTTCGAGTGGAATAAATGCCAAAACCATCGACGTTATTTAATTTTTGTAAATGATAAGCCTCGTTTTCACTGGCATTGACTTCTAATATATCTAAATCAATTTTTAGTTTTTCGAGTGCGATTTCTATTGAAACTTCTTGGTCATTAATTTCAACTTTTTTATTAATAGATTGATAACCTTCTGCAAAAAATAACAAATTATAAGATCCTGCTTTTAAATCTGAAATTTTAAAAAAACCGTTTTTATCCGTTTCTTTTAATATCCCAATTGTTTCTATAAAGGCAGTAGCTTCTGCAATAGGAGCGCGTGTTTCAGTATCAATAATCTGACCTTTTATAGTCGCTGTTTGTGCCAAACAAACTTGTACTAACAAGATTAAAATACAGGAAAATAAGCAAGGTAAAAGCAGTTTATTTGCATTCATTTTTTGAAAATTGCAAGAATTAATATTTTTTAATAATGTCTGAAATTGAAGCTGATTTAGTTAAGTCAACATCAGCATTAATTAATTGTTGGCTCATTCTACCATTAATAGCAACATAAGCCTCAACAGTAATATTTGGATTAGAAAAA
>CAKZLL010000437.1 GCA_937125475.1 uncultured Saprospiraceae bacterium
AAAGTTGATAATGAACGAGTTAGCGCAGGTTTTAATGGAGAGTTGAGAATTGAAAGTTGATAATGAACGAGTTAGCGCAGGTTTTAATGGATGATTAATAAAATTATACTATATAAAAGAGGCTTGAAGTAATTGAATACTTCAAGCCTCTTTTATATATTTTACGCCAATCTAGGCATTTTCAACTCTCAACTCTCAACTCTCAACTCTCAACTCTCAACTCTCAACTAATTACCGTTTAAATTTCGGATTTTTAGCTTTCAAAGCTGCTTTTCTGGCTTTCCTTTTTTCGTGTGCCAAATTGACTTTCTGGTTTTTCAATTTTTTCTCATGGAATGCACCTTTACCTTTTTTCAAGGTATGAGCTGGCAAATATCCTTTATCACCTCCTTTTTTAGGTATTTCAAAAGGGAGTTTTTCATTAGAAATAGTCAAATCCATAGGCAATTCCAATAATGGAATGACTTTTTTCATTAGCCCTTCGATTTTCATCTGAAACTCTTGCTCAATTTCATCAATAAAAGCGATTGAATTTCCTTCTAAATCTGCTCGACCAGTTCGCCCAATTCTATGCATATAGTTTTCTGGCACTTCTGGCAAATCAAAATTCACAACATGACTAACTCCGTCAATATCAATACCTCTAGCAATAATATCTGTTGCAATAACCACTCGAAGATCGTCCTCACGGAAGAATTTAATCGTATTATTTCGCTGGTTTTGAGATTTATTCGAATGTATAATACCAATATTTTCGTCCTCCTCTCCTTCTAACCTCTCATAAACCAAATCAGCTAACCTTTTAGTCGAAATAAACACCAAAACTTTATCCATTTCGGGATTCTGATCCAATAATAATTTTAACAAATTAATTTTTGTATTAAAATTCGGCACATGATAAGCCGATTGCTTAATTTGTTCTAAAGGTGTTCCTGTTGGGACAATTTCAATTTTCACAGGCTGAATAAAGAAATCATAAATCAATGCCTCTACTTCTTCCGTCATTGTCGCCGAAAAAAGCAAACTTTGACGACGGTTTGGTAAAATATCCAAAATACTATTCAATTGAGTTCGAAAACCCAAATTCAGCATTTCATCTACTTCATCAATCACCAACTTTTTGATAAAACGCACATTCAAAACTCGTGTCAATGCTAGATCCAATAATCTTCCTGGCGTAGCAACTAATACATCAATTCCTTGTTGAAGCTGCTTTTTTTGCGTCTTGATATTCGTTCCACCATACGCGCCTCCGACCCTAACAGTCATGTAGTTCGTCAAGTGCGCGACTTCTCCAACTACGTGAATCACCAGGTCTCGCGTTGGTACAAGGATCAAAATACGGGGGTTATTTTCTTTGGAAAACTGCAAACTACGCAACAAAGGCAGTAGATAAGCAAAGGTTTTACCTGTTCCTGTTTGTGCTATTCCGACCACATCTCGCCCAGACATCACTATCGGAAACGCCTCTTTTTGTATAGGTGTAGGATATTGATATTCCAAATCAGCAATAGCATTAAGTAAAAGCTTATTTAAGTTTAAATCTGCAAAAGTGACCATAGTTATTTTTATTAGAGCGGCAAAGATAGGCTTTATTCATGATGATAGAAATATGTTTTTAATTTTTTTAATCCACAGCTAATAGTCAAATATTATTGTTTTCAATTAGTGTGGTGATCATTTCCCCTAAATTATAAAATATTTCGTTAGATTTGTTATATCAATTTTTAATAAAAATCTAACCAAGGCCATGTTGAAAAATATCATTACCACTGCAATTTATCTCCTTACTATTACTCATCTCTTTGCGCAAAAAGTGCCCAACTTATCAGATTTAACCATTCCACAAATCATGCAAGGCGAACGTTTTGTTGGCTATTCGCCTAATAATTTTAATTGGAGTGATGATAATCAAACAATCTATTTTTGGTGGAATCCAACGATGGAAAAGACCAATAGTTTATATAAAATTGATATTAATGACAAAAAACCTACTAAAGTTTCCATCGACGAACAAAAAAATATGCCTGCTTTTGGAGGGCATTATAATAAGGAACGAACCGCCAAAGTTTACACTAAAAACGGAGATATTTTTTGGTATAATATCAGTACTAAATCCAAAAAGCAAATCACCAATACGCTCGAAGTAGAAAATGGCGCACGCTTTTTTGATAATGATACTAAAGTAGTTTATCACAAATCTCACAATCTATATATTTGGGATATTCAAGCAGGAACAACTCGGCAATTAACCAACTTTATAAAAGGCAAAAAAAGAGCAGAGAAGAAACTCAGTCAACAAGAACAATGGCTCAATGATGATCAAATGGCACATTTTGAGGTATTAAAACAAAGAAAAGAAACTCGCGAATATCGCAAAGAACAACGTGAATTAATCGCTCCTGATCGCCCGCTTAGCATCTATTATGGTAATAAATCCATTGATTATCTACGTTTATCTCCTAGCATGAAATTCGTTACTTTTCGGTTGAGAAAACGCGCAAAAGGTAAAGGAACTAAAGCACCAGATTTTGTTACAGAAAGCGGTTATTTAAAAGATTTAAGGTCAAGAGTAAAAGTAGGTTCGCCCGAAGATAGTTATGAATTGGGGATTTACAACATAGAAGAAGATACTTCCTATATCATTGATTCTAAACAAATTGAAGGTATTTATGATAAGCCTGCTTTTTTAAAAGAATACCATAAAGACACAACGGCTTATCAGCCAAAATATAAAAATCCGCGCCAAGTCATTTATCATGGACCTATTTTTTCGGCTGATAATAAAGCGATTATTGAAGTCAAAGCGCTAGACAACAAAGACCGCTGGATCATGGAGTTAAATCTTAATTCTGGTCAATTAACTTTGCTCGATCGACAACACGATGATGCATGGATTGGCGGTCCAGGTATTTGGGGCTGGAATAGTGTCGCAGGTAATTTTGATTGGATTGATAATAATAAGTTTTATTTCCAATCTGAGAAAACAGGCTATTCTCATTTATATTGTATGAATATCAAAAATGGAAAAATCAAGCCATTGACTAAGGGCAAGTTTGAAATTATTAATGCACGATTATCCAATGATAAAAAACATTTTTACATTACGTCGAATAAAGAAAATCCGCACGAACAGCATTTTTATAAAATGAGTGTTAATGGTGGAAAAATGGTGAAAATTACTTCAAAAATAGGTAAACACGCCGTCACTATCTCACCAAATGAACAGTCTTTAGCCATTCGATATTCTTACAGCAATCGACCGCCAGAGCTTTTCGTTATGGACAATAAAACCGAGGCAACACCAAGTAAATTGACACAATCTACCACTAAGGATTTTGAAAAATATAACTGGCGCGTTCCTCAAATTGTTAATTTCACTGCTTCGGATGGCGTGAAAGTACCAGCTCGTTTGTATCAACCTAAAAATCCTGTCAAAGGAGGAAAAGCCGTTATTTTTGTTCATGGCGCAGGTTATTTACAAAACGTCCATAATTGGTGGAGTAGCTATTATCGAGAATATATGTTTCATAACTTGCTGGTTGACAACGGTTATACTGTTTTGGATATTGACTTTCGAGCGAGTAATGGATATGGGCGCGATTGGAGAACAGCTATTTATAGAAATATGGGCGGCAAGGATTTGAGTGATCAAATAGATGGCGCAAAGTATTTGACAGATAAATTAGGCGTTGACCCTAAGAAAATAGGTATTTATGGTGGGTCGTATGGTGGTTTTATCACAATGATGGCTTTATTTAATTCACCTGGTACGTTCAAAGCTGGTGCGGCATTACGTTCTGTTACGGATTGGGCGCATTACAATCATCCTTATACCTCGAATATTTTAAATACGCCTGCCCAAGATAGTTTGGCTTATCAAAGAAGCTCTCCGATTTATCATGCAGCAGGTTTGCAAGATGAATTATTGATTTTGCATGGTATGATCGACACAAATGTGCAGTTTCAAGATGTGGTTCGTTTGGCACAACGATTAATTGAGCTAGAAAAAGACAACTGGGAATTTGCTGTTTTTCCAATGGAAGGACATGGATTTCGAGAACCTTCGAGCTGGACAGATGAGTACAAACGGATTTTTAAGTTATTTCAAGAACAATTAAAATAGTTTTTTGTACATCAAAGCCATTAATATTTAAGATAAAAATAATGAACTAAAAAGCGCAAAGCCTTTTGAACATTTTCAAAAGGCTTTGCGCTTTTAATATTTATCATCTTAAAAAAGATTATTTTTTATCCTTTTTAACCGTTACTCCTTTGTTTGTTGTCACATTGAAAATTTGAATAATAGCATCATCATCAACAGTTGTCAACTCTATGCTATAACTACCTGCTGGCAAATCTTCTATTTTTAGTTCATAGATAGTATTTTCAGGTAACTCTAAGGTATTTTCATTTTTAACTAATTCCTCTTCATTTTTCCATAACTGAATTTGCGTAATCTTAGTTTTAGTAGCCTCAAAATCAATGTAATATACCTTATTATCTGGATCAGTAAAAAATATCTTTTCAGATAACATTCCATTTTCAGATAAAAAGCTTAGGTCTAAGACATTGTCTTCGTTGTTGGGTACTGCGCTTTGTGCATAAATATTAGAAGCCAACACAGTACATAATAAGCAGAGCAATAATTTTTGAAACATGACGTAGTAGAATTTTGATGATTAACTTTTCAAAATTATATAAATAAATAACGGTAAATAACGATTTTATTGTGTTTTACTAGGATTGACGTTTACTTTACTTCGTAAATGTCTGCTAAGTAATAATGTATAAATAAATGATCTATATTATATATCATTCATTCATTTAATTCTTTGTCTAATAGTTAACTTTGAATATTTGAAAATAAATTAGTGTAATGTTATTATTATTATTTTCTTAAATCTTGGAAGAGTGATTGTACTTGTCATTAACACTTTTAGTACATAAAAAATGGTACCAACTTTGATAAATTATTGATTTAATTTCATTTTGATCCGATTAACAATAGTTATCCTATTGTTAAACTATTTTATGGCAGAATAGTTTTAAAAA